>QMPZ01000018.1 GCA_003648815.1 Candidatus Aerophobota bacterium
ATGCCCTGAGGGGAGTGGACGTCATAATGATGCTCCGAATGCAGACAGAGCGTCAGAACAAGGGACTTTTTCCCTCCTTCTCAGAATACAGGGAATTTTTCTCCTTGACCGAGGAAAGGATAAAGCTGGCCAAGCGGAATGTCCTGATCATGCATCCTGGACCAGTAAATCGGGGAATAGAGATGCCGGCAGAGGTGGCCGATGGCAAAAGAAGCCTCATCTTAGAACAGGTAGCCAACGGAATAGCCATAAGAATGGCCATATTGTATTTACTTCTGGGAAGAAAATAGCTTTCAGGAAATTAATAAAGGGGGAGCAAGCTTAGAGTGGAGGGGGCCTTTCTTCGGAATCCCCCCTCAAGTATCTTGCAGAAGAGGAGAATAGAATGTCCCTCTTAATTAAAAAGGGCAGGGTGGTGGATCCGGCGAGCAGCACCGACGAGATACTCGACATTCTCATCGAGGACGGAAAGATAAAGAGAATAGATAAAGATATTAGCTTAAAGTCAGCTCAGGTCATAGACGCCTCGGGTAAGGTGGTCAGTCCGGGACTCATCGACGTGCATACTCATCTTCGAGATCCGGGAAGAGAGGACGAGGAAACCATTGAAAGTGGAACTCGTGCAGCAGCTAAGGGAGGATTTACTACCATTTGCTGTATGCCCAATACTGAGCCACCTGTGGACGAACCGGCCGTGGTGGAATTTATATATAAGAGGGCCCAGGAAAGAGGAGTTGTCGAGGTCCTGCCCATAGCCACGATTACCAAAGCTAGAAGAGGTGAGGCCTTATCGGAGATGGGCAGGTTAAAGAGAGCAGGAGCGATAGCCTTTTCTGACGATGGAAATTGGGTAGCTAATGCTCATCTTATGCGAAGAGCGTTAGAATACGCAAAAATGCTAAACCTACCCATCATCTCTCATTGTGAGGACAAGACATTATCTCAGGATGGGGTGATGAACGAGGGATACTTTTCCACCGTTCTGGGTCTTAAGGGAATGCCCAAGGAGGCAGAGGAGATAGCTGTCTACAGGGATTTAGCTTTAGCCAGAATGACCGGCTCGCGCCTTCACATAGCCCATATTTCCACTGCTAACTCAGTAAGGCTTATTAAGGAGGCAAAACAAAGGGGAATAAAGGTCACCGCTGAGGTCTGCCCTCACCATCTTGTCCTCACTGACAGGGAGGTAACTACCTTTAACACCAACACTAAGGTAAACCCTCCTCTCAGAGAGGAAGAGGATGTAATAGCTTTAAGGGAGGGGCTCAGGGATGGTACGATTGACATCATAGCCACTGACCATGCTCCACATAGCTTGGAGGAAAAGGAGCTGGATTATGTTCTCGCTCCCTTTGGAATTATAGGCCTGGAGACAGCTTTAGGTCTGTTAGTTAAGGAACTGGTGGAAAAAGGTGTATTAAGCTTGATGCAGCTTATAGCTAAGCTGACCATAAACCCGGCCAGGATGCTGGGGATAGACAGGGGGAAAATCCTTGAGGGAGCAAAGGCGAACCTCGCCATATTTGACCTGGAGAAGAAGTGGAAGGTAAAGAAAGAGGAACTGCTTTCCAAAAGCACCAACTCCCCTTTTATAGGATGGACTTTGCCTGCCCCCGTGGAATGCACCATCGTAGGGGGGGAAATAGTCTACAGGAGAAGATGAAAAGATGAAAGCACTTTTGGCCTTGGAGGATGGTTTTGTCTTAGAGGGAAGAGCCTTTGCTGGCTTCGGTGAAGCACAGGGCGAGGTTGTCTTCAACACAAGCATGTCCGGCTATCAGGAGGTACTCACCGACCCTTCCTACAAGGGACAGATCGTCACCATGACCTATCCCCTGATAGGAAATTACGGAGTAAACGAGGAGGACTACGAGTCAACCCATCCCTGGGTGGAGGGATTTGTGGTCCGTGAATACAGCGAGTTTCCCAGCAATTGGCGCTCAAAGGCGACTTTAAGAGAATTTCTGGAAAGATATAATGTTTTGGGAATAGAGGACATAGATACCAGAGCACTGACCAAGCACATCAGGGAGGCAGGAGCAATGAAGGGAATCATCTCCACCGTGGATCTTGATCCAAAGAGATTGGTTCGGAGAGCGAAAAAATCCCCCGGACTGGTGGGAAGGGATCTGGTAAAGGAGGTCACCTGTAAGAAAAGATACACTTTCAACTCTCACTCTTCTCTCCTCACGTCTCATGTCTCACGTCTCACGTCTTGCAAGGTGGTGGTGATCGACTTCGGGGTAAAACAGAATATCTTGCACCTGCTTGCTCAGGAAGGATGTCAGCTCGAGATAGTTCCTGCCTCAACTTCTGCCGAGGATATTTTAAAACTTGATCCGGATGGAATTCTTCTCTCCAACGGACCAGGGGATCCGGCCGGCGTGCCCTATGCGGTCGAAGAGGTTAAAAAACTGATAGGTAAAAAGCCAATTTTCGGAATATGTTTTGGCCATCAGATCCTGGGACGTGCTTTTGGACTTGATACCTATAAATTGAAATTTGGACACAGAGGAGCAAATCAGCCGGTAAAGGACCTTAAGACAGGTAAGGTAGAGATAACTGCTCAAAATCATGGATTTTGCGTAAGACTGGACAACTCTCAACTCTCGCGTGGTTTGGTCCCCACCCATATCAACCTCAACGACGGCACCTTAGAGGGAATGGAGCACAGAAAGCTCCCTATATTTTCGGTGCAATATCACCCAGAAAGTTCACCTGGACCCCATGACTCACGGTACCTGTTTAAGAGGTTCATAAGAATGATGGAAGGGAGAAGCTGAGATGGCAAAACGAACAGACATAGAAAAGATCCTCATAATTGGCTCCGGTCCCATAATCATAGGACAGGCCTGTGAGTTCGACTATTCAGGCTCTCAAGCATGCAAGGCCCTCAAGGAGGAGGGCTACAAAGTCATCCTGGTGAACAGCAACCCGGCTACCATTATGACTGATCCGGATATGGCGGACAGGACCTATATTGAGCCCATCACCTCGGAGGTGGTGGAGAAGATAATCGCTCGTGAACGTCCCGAGGCAATGCTTCCGACCTTAGGGGGCCAGGTAGGTCTGAACATCGCTGCTGAGCTTTCTCGAAGAGGGGTTCTGGAAAAATATAAGGTAGAGCTCATCGGGGCCAAATTTGAAGCCATAGAGAGGGCAGAGGACAGAGAGCTCTTTAAAAAGGCTATGAAGGAGATAGGTCTTTCCACTCCCAGGAGTCGTTATGTTGACGATGTAGAGACGGCCGTGGACTTCGCCAAGGAGGTAGGCTACCCCCTTATCATTCGCCCCTCTTATACCTTGGGAGGAACGGGAGGGGGAATAGCCTACAACGTGGAGGAGTTAAGGGAGATAGCCAGTAGGGGAATAGAATACAGTCCTGTCTCGGAGATTCTGGTCGAAGAGTCGGTTATCGGGTGGAAAGAATACGAGCTGGAGGTCATGAGGGACAAGAAGGACAACGTGGTCATAGTCTGCTCCATAGAGAATTTTGATCCCATGGGAATACATACCGGGGATAGCATTACCGTGGCTCCTGCACAAACCTTAACGGATAAGGAATATCAAAAGATGAGAGATGCCGCCATAAAAATCATTCGTAAAATTGGAGTGGAGACAGGTGGTTCCAACATTCAGTTCGCTGTTAATCCGAAAGACGGAAGGATGGTGGTAATAGAGATGAATCCTCGCGTTTCACGTTCCTCCGCCCTGGCATCCAAAGCTACGGGGTTTCCCATCGCCAAGATCGCAGCAAAGCTTGCCATAGGTTACACTCTCGATGAAATCCCCAACGATATCACAAAAAAGACCCCTGCCTGCTTTGAGCCGACCATAGATTACTGTGTGATTAAGATTCCTCGCTGGGATTTTGAGAAATTTCCTGACGCCGATCAGACCATTGGCACGGAGATGAAATCGGTGGGAGAGGTAATGGCTATCGGCAGGACTTTTAAGGAAGCTCTTCAAAAGGGACTGCGCTCCTTAGAACAGGGAAGATTTGGTTTAGGAGCGGATGGAAAAGATGATCCCTTCTGGGAGGCAAAAAATGAGGAGGAAAGACAGGAGCAACTGGAGAGGATAAGACAGAAGCTCCTCATTCCCAACTCGGATAGAATCTTTTACCTTCGATATGCTTTTAAACTAAGGATGGATATAGATGAGATTCATGAGCTCACAAAAATAGATAAATGGTTTCTCTACAACATCAAAGAGATAGTTGAGATGGAGGAGAGAATAAAAGATGAGGGAGGGAATATACAAACGGAAACCCTTCGCGAGGCAAAGAAATACGGCTTTTCTGACCAACAACTGGCTTATCTTTTGGGCACCGATGAGCTTTCCATACGCCGAGAACGCAAAAAAAGAGGAATAGAAGCCACCTTTAAGCTGGTGGATACCTGTGCCGCCGAATTTGAAGCCTATACCCCTTATTATTACTCCACCTATGAGGTGGAGGATGAGGTAAGAAGCTCGAGAAAAAGAAAAATTATGATCCTCGGAGGTGGACCCAATCGTATTGGACAGGGAATAGAGTTTGATTATTGTTGTGTTCAAGCAGCATTTGCCCTAAAGGAAGAGGGGTATGAGGTGATTATGGTGAACTGTAATCCCGAGACGGTGAGCACCGACTACGACACATCGGACAGGCTTTATTTTGAGCCCCTCACCTTAGAGGATGTCCTGAACATCTGTGATAAGGAGAGACCCGATGGAGTTATCGTCCAGCTTGGAGGGCAGACCCCTCTAAACCTTGCCCTATCCTTGAAGAAAGAGGGAGTAAATATCATAGGAACCTCGCCAGAGGATATCGACAAGGCTGAAGATCGGAAAAAATTCACCCAGCTCATAAAAAAACTCGGCCTTCTTCAAGCACCCTACGGGACGGGAAGATCTGTCTCCGAGGCAAGGGAGATCGCCTCCAAAATTGGCTATCCTGTGCTGGTAAGACCTTCTTATGTGCTGGGCGGAAGGGCTATGGAAATCGTCTACGATGAGGAGTCGCTCATGCATTACATGAGGAGCGCCGTGAAGGTCTCCCCCCTTCACCCAATACTCATCGATAAGTTCATCGAGGGAGCTATTGAGGTGGACATCGATGCCGTATCGGATGGACAGGCGTGCGTGATTGGGGGAATTATGGAACACATAGAGGAGGCAGGAATTCACTCCGGGGACAGCTCCTGTAGCCTTCCTCCTTATAGCCTTTCAGAAAAGATAATAGAAAGACTTCGAGAACAAACCTACGCCTTAGCCAAGGAGCTTAAGGTGGTTGGGCTCTTGAACATCCAATGTGCCATAAAGAACGGTCAGATATACATCTTAGAGGTAAATCCACGAGCTTCTCGCACCGTTCCCTTTGTGGGAAAAGCTACCGGACTTCCCTTAGCTAAGATCGCGGCCAAGGTCATGGTGGGAAAGAAACTGAAAGATATGGGTATAAAGGAGAGGAAAATAACTCATATTGCCGTAAAGGAAGCGGTTTTCCCCTTCATAAGATTTCCTGGAGTGGATATCATCCTTGGTCCGGAGATGCGCTCCACAGGGGAGGTCATGGGAATATCCGATAACTTTGGAATAGCCTTTGCCAAGGCTCAGATGGGGGCAGGACTGCCCCTGCCCCTAAAAGGTACGGTTTTCGTGAGCGTGGCTGACAAGGACAAGCCCGCCATTGTCCCGGTTGCTAGAGAGCTGGCCAACTTGGGCTTTAACTTAATAGCTACCAAGGGAACCTGCAATATCTTAAGAAGAAACGGGATTAAGGCAAAAGAGGTGAAAAAGATTGCCGAGGGACGTCCCAACGTTGAGGATTATATTAAAAATGGAGAAATTCACTTAATCCTCAACACTCCTATCGGCAAGGGTCCAAAATTCGATGAATACAAGATCAGGCGTCAAGCGGTGATTCACAAGATTCCCATCATCACCACCATCTCCGGAGCCATGGCTGCGGTGAACGGGATCAAGGCGATGAGGAAAGGGCACCTAGAGGTGAGGTCCCTTCAAGAATATCATGACGAGACAACACTTCTGCATGGAGTAAAGTAAGGTAATTACGCCAAAAGGGGACACAGATGATTTGATGCGGAGCCTTGACATTTTGGCAAAAAGAAGTTATATCTTATATCAGTTAAGAAATAGCACAGAATAGATGAGAGGAGGTGAGACGAGGTATGAGAAGTAAGCTTTTGATGGCCAGCCTCATTGGGTTATTTTCCCTTTCCATCAGCTTCCTTCCTCTTCTGGCAAGCGAGAAGATATTCCACATAGGAATAACACAGTTTGTTGACCATCCCGCTCTAAACGCCATTAGAAATGGATTCATAGATGCGATGGCTGAGGAAGGTTATGTAGACGGGAAAAACGTAATCTACGATTTTCAGAATGCTCAAGGGGATATGTCTACTGCCCTGACCATTATTCGAAAGTTCGTCTCGGAAAAGGTGGACTTAATCGTCACCATCACCACTCCCTCCACTCAGGCGGCACTTCAGGCTACCTCTTCCATTCCCATTGTCTTCACGGGAATAGGAGCCAATCCGGTAGATGTAGGTGTGGTTAAAAGTCTGGAAAGCTCCGGCAACAACGCTACAGGAGTGTTTGTAGCTGTACCCCTAAGAGAAGACCTTCGACTCATCAAGGAGATAGTTCCAGAGGCAAAAGCTGTGGGAACCATTTATAACGCAGGTCAGGACAACTCCGTAGCCCAAATTAAGTTGGCCAGAAAGGTCTGTAAAGGGATGAAGTTAAACCTGGTAGAGGCAACCGTTTCCAATAGCAACGATGTTCTTCTTGCTGCCCAGTCTCTGGTGGGAAGGTGTGACGCCGTTTATCTGTGTCAGGATAACACCGTGTTCTCGGCGATAGATGCGGTGGTAAAAGTTACCAATGATAATCACATACCTTTGGTAATTGCTGATCCAACTACAGCAGAGCATGGAGCCCTATTGGCCCTTGGCTTTAACCAGTATGAGTGGGGAAGACAGACAGCACCGGTGGCTATAAAGGTTCTTAAAGGAACAAAACCGGCTGACATACCAGTGAAGCCCATGAAGGGACTACAGCTGGTAATAAACCTGGACACCGCCAAGCGAATAGGTATTCCAACCTTGTCTCTTCTCAGCACGTGCGAAAGGTTTGCAGAAAAACTGAGAAAGGAAGGAAAAAAGGTGAAAATCAAGAAAATAGGAGAATAAAGCTTTAAAAAAGGAAAGGGGGGAGGTGTCAAGCGGGGTAATACCTGTTCACAATTTTAGCTATATCGTCTTCCTCTATCTGTATAATCCGCATCTCTCTTTCTGCTGAGGCAGGAGAATCGGAGGCATGAGCTCCATTCTTTATCACATCCTGTCCGAAGTCTTTGCGAACAGTGCCTGGAGCAGCATCCAGAGGATTGGTTTCACCCAAAACGTTCCTGATCTTCTGGATAGCATTCTCCCCCTCGTATACTAAGGCCAGGCACTTTTCCAGTCCTTCTTCCTCCCCTGTGGCCTCGGTGGGGTCCCTTCCGGTGATGAACTTTATGATCTTGTTGAACTCGTGCTGGGCCTTGTACACCTTAAGCTCCTCGGCGATTCTTTCCTCCACCTCCTCCGGAAAATCAAAGCCGAGAACTTTCTTTACCGAAATGTGAATTTCCTTGAGCAGCTGCTTTTTCATCTTTTCAGCTAATCTTCCCCTTATAGGATCATAAAACTCCTCTGCCTGTTTAACTCCTAAGCGAACCACCCTTGCCCCAATGATGAAAAGACCTGTCTGAGAAAACCTATCTATTATATTGCCCGCCTTTGAGCTAAGCTCCTGAAAACTGTCCGGCTTTATCATGACCAAGGTCTCCTCAGGCTTTACTCCTGAGGGGTAAGGAATTATGCCTCTTAAAACCCCTCCATCGCGGCCAGAATACTTTGCCAAGACCTTCAGCTCCTGCTTAACCTCCTCTTTATTTGTGCCGATGAGGACCGCCGGTTCAAAATACTTGATCTTTCCATCCTCTTCTATGTAATCTCCATAAGTTCCTCTCACCGTCTCGCCTATGGAGACTCTGGTAATATGCCCCACTACTCTCTTTAACTCCTCGACGGCGTTCTCTCCCTCAAAGAGCAAGAGCATCACTCGCGGAGGAAGATCATCCTTCTTTTGGGGAAGATAATTGGCAAAAAGATACTTTTCTATCTCCTTTAAGATCATCCTTTCCTTATCATCCCTCGGATTTGCTGAGCTCATCATCGCCTCCACATACTCCTCGACCAGCTCCTTTGAGGGAGCAAGCATCCTGGCCGCAACTAAGCTCAGCTTTCCCCAGGAAAGAAGCCGATTGATTACTCCTCCGGTGCGGGACTTGCGGATGGTATAGGGATTAATGAGAACATAGGATAGTTCCTTAGCCATCTTTGACAACCTCCGTCCATTGTTTAAAATAGCAAAAATGTTTTTAGGTGTCAAACTCACCTTGCTTTCCTCTTTTCTCTATGGAAAGAGAGACGATGACTTTAATAGCGCAAAGAGCTCTATATTCCCCTTTTTAAACTCTGTGCATGAAAGGCAATCGCCGAGATCAGAAAGATGAGGGAAAACAATCCCAACAAACTGAAATCCAGAACAAGAGAATAATAACTTTGTCCCTGGAAGGAGTATCTTATCAAATCAGCAGCGTATGTAAGGGGAGAAAGCGGTGCTATTATCTTACCCCAGACGGGCATCTTATCGAGGGGAAGGAAAACTCCACTTATAAATATCAGGGGAAAGCGAACCATGGCGGAGAGCATCATTATCTGGGAAGGTGTCTCTGTAACGGGAGAGGAGAGCAAAATTCCCAAAAAGGCAAAACAAAAGGAAGCAAGGATCATAGCCAAAGTAAGCACCAAGGGGTGGATGATGGCAGCCTTGAATAAGACAACCCCTAAGATTAGCGGAACAAGGGAAATAAAAACACCATAACAGAAGCCGGCTAACGCATCTCCCAACAGGAGAAAGGGCAGGGAAATGGGGGTAGAGATTAACCTCTCATAGGTTCTCGCATTTCTCTCCCAGGGGTAAATTATAGGACCAATTGAGGATGAGGTAAAGAACAAACTCATTGTCAGCAACCCAGGTACGAGCATCCTGAAAGAAATCTCCCTTCCCAGGACAAATGCCAAAAACAGAAAAAGAGGAAATAAAAGTCCGAAAATGAGAACAGGGGGTTTAAGATAATATATCTTAGCGTCCTTTTCAGCTATAATTAAAGAGCATCTTAAGTTCCAGGCTATATTCTTAAAGTGAGATGTAGCCTTCATCATTCCGCCTCTTCTCGAATAAGTTCTAAAAAGACGTCCTCTAAACTCGGCCCTAAGGTATTTAACAAGGTAAGGCGCTGGCTTTTCAATTCCCTGTATTTAACTATTTCACAAATCACCTTGTCAGGATCATCGGTGTAAAGTCTAAACTTATTCCCTAACTTTTCTACCCTGCTTACACAAGGGATATCTTTTAGCCAGCGTAATTCATCAGGTTTTGACCTATCAAAGGCCACCTCAACAGATTGACTACCTTGAATTACCCCTTTAAGTCTTTGTGGAGTGTCTATAGCGGCGAGCTTTCCCTTATTAATTATGGCTATTCTATCACACATTAAATTGGCCTCCTCGATATTGTGAGTGGTGAGAAAGACGGTCACCCCCTTCTGCTTTAACTCCTTGATAATCCCCCTTATCAGCCGACTGCTCTGTACATCCAAACCCGAGGTCGGCTCATCGAGGAAGAGAATATCGGGATTATGAATCAGACACATAGCCAGTATCAACCTCTGTTTCAATCCCTTAGAGAGTTTTCGGGCCTTCTCGTCCTTTCTCTGGTGCAGGGAAAACCTTTCAAGAAGTTCCCTTGCCCTTACTTTTCTTTTTGTCTTGGGAACCCCGTAAAGCTTTCCCATCAGCATAAGATTTTCCCATACGGAAAGATCTACATAGACATTACAGGTCTCCGGGACAATCCCCATTACTCGTCTGGCCTCGATGAGGTCATCCTTAAGGTTTATTCCTGAAAGATAAATCTCACCCCCATCGGGTTTGAGAATTCCCGTCAACATCCTGATAGTAGTGCTCTTTCCTGCACCGTTAGGTCCCAAAAAACCAAATATTTCCCCTCTCTTTACCTCAAAGCTGATATGGTCCACGGCTCGCAGTTTACCATAATATTTGGTTAGATCTACGGCGCGAATGGCAATGGACAAGGGTGCATTCCTGTGGTTTGTCTTCGAGCCTTTCTGGATGTTCACATTCTCTTTTGGGCATTTTTTACCCATCTCATCCTCTCTCCTTGCAGTGTCTTTAAAAAGCCCTTTAAAAACTCATTTATCTTTTCCTTATCAGCTGTATAATGCACCCAATAACCTCTCTTTTTCGCTTTTACCAAGCCAGCTTCCCTCAAAATCCTCAGATGCTGAGATACGGCTGGCTGTGACACATTGAGAAAACTCGCTATGGCATTGACGCAGAGCGTTCTCCTGGCAAGAAGGAGAAATATCCTGAATCTGGTCGGATCAGACAAAGCTTTACATACCCTGATTATTTCCTCGAGCTCGGAATCTGACATCTCTTTCTCTTTTATAAGTATATTAGCACTTACTTATATAATAACATAAAGTTATTATCTGTCAATCCTTGGCATAGAACTTCTCGCTATAGCTACCCTTTCTCTGGAAGGAAATTTTATCTTGAAGGTGAAGGTAAAAAACTGGGAAGAAGCTTTGTCAAGTTCTTTTTCCGCATCTTAAAGGCCCCATATCGATGGCAATGCTACAGACTGCGTAAGGAACTAAAGTAAATCCTTCTAAGGCAGCTTTTTCACAAACTCCTCCACTCGATCAAGTCCCTTATCTATGTTCTCCATAGAAGTGGCATAGGAAAACCTGAGATGTTCATCCGCTCCAAAGGCTGCGCCAGGGACCACCGCCACCTTAGCCTCGTAAAGGAGAAGCTGAGCCAGGGAGATCGAATCCCTTATGATCTTCCCATTGTAACTTTTTCCTATGATTCGGGATATGTCAGGAAAGGCGTAAAAGGCTCCCGGAGGCTTAAGACAGGAAATACCAGGAATTCGGTTAAGCCTTTTCACAATATGATCTCTGCGTCTTTGAAACTCGTCCACCATCCTCCTTATCTCTCCCTGTGAGCTCTGTAAGGCAGCGATAGCGGCAACTTGAGAGACCGAGGTGGGGTTAGAAGTTGAATGACTCTGTAGATTTGACATCGCCTGAATGATTTCCTTTGGACCTGCGGCATAGCCTATTCGCCAACCGGTCATAGAATATGTTTTGGATACACCGTTTACCAGAATTGTCAGCTCCTTTATCCTGGGATTTAAGGAAGCAATGCTTGTATGCTTCCATCCATCGTAGATGATCTTCTCGTAGATCTCATCAGAGATACAGTAGATGCGTGCCTCTGTCAGGATATCGCTTATAATCCTAAGTTCATCTTTTGTGTAAATCATTCCCGTGGGATTGGAAGGAGAGTTGAGGATGAAAAGTTTCGTCTTGGAGCTGATTGCCTCCTCAAGTTGCTGGGAGGTTATCTTGAAGTTGTTTTCCTGAGTAGTTTTTATTATAACAGGCTTCGCCTGAGCTAACTTTATCATCTCAGGATAGCTTACCCAGTAAGGAGAGGGTAGAATCACCTCATCGCCTTCATCACACAGAGCAAGGATAGCGTTGAAGATAGAGTGTTTTGCTCCACAGGATATGAGAACCTGATCCGGCTCATATTCGAGGCCGTTTTCCTCCTTAAGCTTTCGGCAGACGGCTTCTTTCAGCTCCCTCATTCCCGAGGCGGGTGTATATTTAGTAAAACCCCTATCTAAGGCTTTCTTGGCAGCTTCCTTGATGTGGTCTGGGGTATCAAAATCCGGCTCACCTGCTCCGAATCCAACCACATCAATCCCCTGTGCCTTCATTTTCTTCGCCTCGGCCGTTATCGCCAGGGTAGGCGAAGGACTGATTGATCTTACTCTCTTCGATAACATAGGTTCTTCTTCCTCGCACTCTGGCAAATTCCCTCAAGAAAACGACACTTGAGGGGGGAAAATCTTCCCCCACGGGCGCTCTTCGCTGCTCCCCCCTTTATTAAACAAATGTTTATACTTTCCTATGCTTCAAGAATCCTCATCACTTGATATCCTCAAATGTGAACCCCTCATTCCCCCTAACCCGACTCCACCTATCCTCGCTTATGAACCATTTTCTCTTCCTCCTGAGCCAGCTCTATTTGGATTCCAGGCTTTCTTGAACATATTCTTGCACGTCCTTCTGTAACCCAAGTTAAAGATAAAAAGGGGAACAAGGTATTTTCCCCTTCCACCGCTGAATATGCCGGTTAGCCTGGTAAATATTGATCCCAAGCTATATGTCCTCTTATAAGCCCAGTTTAGCCCTGCCTGAAGCTCCTCAGGACTCATATTCTTCGGCTGATAGACAATATGGCCACAATCGTAATTTGACCAGTCCCTGTCGATAAACCTTCCTTCCTCCTCAATCTTCTTGTAAAGGGCAGTGCCGGGAAGTGGCGTAAGAATGGTGTATTGAACCCCGTCGAGTTTCACCTTATTGACAAACCTTATGGTTCTTTCAAAGACATCTCTCTTATCGTGATCAAAGCCAAAGATAAATGCTCCCTCTACGAATATCCCGTAGTGATGAAACCTTCTGATGGCTTCCTCATAGAAACCTATCCTGTTTTGAGATTTACCTATCTCAGCAAGTGATTCCTCTGATAGGGTCTCCAGTCCAACGAAGAGCGCTTTGCAACCACTTTTTGCCGCCAAACTTAAAAGCTCCTCATCGTAGGCAGCATTTACCGAACTTTGGCTCATCCAGATTATCTTATAGGGGATTAAAGCTTGAAAAAGCTCTTTGGCATATTTTCGGTTTGCCATAATGTTGTCATCTAAAAAGACAAAGAAACGACTGCCTAAGGACTCACCAATGTTCTTCTCGATGTAGTCCACTACCTTATCCACCGGCCTGTAGCGAATTTTCCTGCCAAAAAGCCTCGAAACCGAGCAAAAAGAGCAATTATAGGGACAGCCCCTGGTTACGTGAAGCACCTTGGTGACGATGTAGCTGTCCTTTTTAAGAAGGTCCCATCGAGGAAAAGGTATCTTTGCAAGATCCGGTTTTTTCTCATTTTCATAGAACTTTTTAAGAGAGCTTCTCCCCCCTCTCTTAAAATCCTCAATCAACCTCTCCCAGGCTCCTTCAGCTTCCCCAATTACCACTGAGTCGGCATGCTGGATTGCCTCCTCCTTCATAAAGCTTACGTGGGGACCTCCCAATACTACAGGAATTTTTCTCTTTCTGAATTCATCGGCAATCTCATAAGCTCTGGGAGCGGTTGAGGTCATCACCGTTACTCCGACCAAATCCACTGGTTTATCAAAGTCAACTTCCTCAACATTTTCATCCGTCAAGCTCACCTCCACATCGGGAGGAGTCACCGCAGCGACATTTAAAAGGCCTAAAGGTGGAATCTTAAACACTTTTGCCCTTTTTGCCCTCTTTTCTTGAATTTTCTTCCTCCAGGTAGGGGCAATTAACTCAACCCTCATCTTCTTCTCCTCATCCAACTCTTAACTTTTGAGAAGAAAAAAGCTTTGAGATGAGAAAAAGTGCATTTTCCTTCAAAAAGCTCCACCAGATGGAGGATGAATTTCCTCTTTCCTTCAAGGCTTTAAAGTAATCGAAGGCCAGCATCGTGCCGACATGAAGTACCCATTGAGCTATTAAGGGAAGGCTTTTCCCTCCCCAGGAGGTGAACTTTCTCCCCCAGTAAGATGTGTGCTCGAAACAGGTTATATACAAATCCTTGTAGATGTCGGCAAGGCTATTTTTTTGAAGAAAACCCTTATTCTCCTTTAACCTTCCTAAGGGCACGAAAAAAAGGGGCATGATGAGCGAGGGATACCTCCTTAAATCCTTTACCAAGTTTATGGTCTTTTGGACATCTTCTCCTGTTTCCTCTGGAAGGCCGGCTATAAGGGTGGCTAAGGGAAAGATGTGATTCTTAACCATGACTTCAAACCCTTTTTTGGCCACCTCTGGCCAACTTTCAGGATCATAAGGCAAAGTCTTTCCCTTCATGTAGATTTTCATGAGCCTGGGTGAGCCCGTCTCCAGGCCAACCTGGAAAGCGCTGAAGTTATCACTTGTCAGCCCCACTGCTCTGGCATATTCCCTTACCACCTCAGGAGCGCTGACAACAGAGCTTATGTTAGCATGGGTGGGGGATACAGGCTTTCCCAACTTCTTCACCTCTTCTATCAGATCGACGATCTTCCCACAGGGCGTCCAGTCCCCAGACTTGTTGCCATATCTTAGTTCATCCTCAGCCAAAAGGGTGATGGAGCCAACATATCTTGAGCTTGCGTTTATCCGGGCATCCTTCAAGACCTCCTCCATCGGCCTCCAGGCGAAGTTCCTCATTCCCGGATCGCAAAAGCTGCATCCCCTATCACAACCCCTTCCTATTTGAACCATACCCCACAAAGAGGGTTTTCTTATCCCGGCCATGTGAGCTGCTGGCGGGCCAACAACTTTCTTAGGAACCTTTCCTTCTAAAGCCTTCTTGACCAAATCCTGAGCTATTTCCTCCACTTCTCCTTCAACTATACAGTCTATGCCCAACTCCTCCTGTTTTCCATCGAGAACATCAAATTGCCAGACCCCTGGCCCACCCACCATTATGATGGAGTCGGGCCTTTCTCTTCTGATTTTCCTGATCAGCTCCTCAAAATAAAACTTGTTGAAAGGCTCCTTTCCACCTGAAAGACCCACCATAGTGGAGGTAGCTGGACCAACTCCAAATGGATCTATGGTACTAATACCATAAACCTTAGCGTTGAATTTGTCAAGGTAAGCTGAATCACAGACAACTACGTCAAAACCGCTCTCCAATAAGGTGGTTTCCACCTTTCTTAAGAAGAGGTTGGCCAGCTCTGCCTCACCATTTTCGTTCGTAGGTGCAGGAAGAAAAAGCCTTTTCTCCATAAGTTTAGCAAACTGAACAGGAAGAGATTTTCGAGGGACGCAGGCGACAAATCCCCCCAGGCAGGTCAGGCGATAATTTATCATCACCGTCTTATCAGCTGTAAGGAGAATCTCAGGCGTTCTCATCTTCACTTAGCCAAGGTCATAGCCTTCTTCTTGAGCTCAAGAAAGGCCTCTTTGTTGTTAATACATCCAGGATCAGGTGCCTTGTAATCCCCGAAATAGGCATAAGCCCTAGCCCTACAGCCTCCACAGGCTGATCTATATTCACATACTCCACAGTGTCCTTTCAAGTCCTCACGGCTGCGAAGATCCTCCAGGATGGGTGAGCCCATCCAGATTTCCTTGAAGCTTTGTTTCTTTAAATCCCCAACCACTATCGGCATATACACACAGGGGGTCACTATCCCATCCGGTTGAATGGCGCAGTAGGCCCTTCCCACACCGCACCCTCCTATGAACTCAGCTATAAGACGGGTTTTCTCTCCTCTGCTCATGGTGTAATGGCTGGTGGGAGAAAGCGTTCCCTCAGTCCTCATCATACAGACCCGGGCATATTGGGGACAGGTACTCAGGGTGACTATTCCATATTTCACATAATAATCGTACAAAATGTTTAACATTTTTTCCCTCATCTCAGGGGTCAGGTCAAGATCAATTAGGTTCCTTCCCTCTCCCACGGGAATGAAGTTAAAGACAAAGAACTTGTCCACCTTTAGTTTCATAGCCAGCTTTATCAAGTCCTCCAGTTCATCAAAGTTCATCCTGGTAATGGTGGGAGCCAGTCCCACATTGATGGAATCTTGCTCTACCACATTCTCAATCCCCTCAATTGTCCTCTTCCAGGCCCCGGGAACACCTCTGAACTCATCATGCTTTTTCGGATCGACGCTATCCACGCTTATCTCCACATAATCCACCCCCACATCGGCCATTCTCCTGGCAACTTCCTTAGTCAAAAGAGTTCCATTGGTAGCTATCGAGACGTACATGGCGTGCTTTTTTGCTCGCTCGATCACTGGCCACAGGTCCTTATCCGTCAGGGGCTCTCCACCTGAGAAAGCAACGGAAAACACATCCTCAGCTGCAAGCTGGTCTATTATGTCGAGGCGTTTGGATAAGGAAAGTTCCTGGGGCAACTTTTTTCCTGCGCTCTGATAACAGTGTTTGCAGCGCAGGTTACAGGCATTGGTGAAATTCCAGACCACCACAGGAGGAGCGATAAACTTCTGGGGATAGGTTGGCCCATAGTGAGCCACAGACCTCATGACAAGAGATATTCCCTTTTGGAATGTGCGGCTGCTAAGTTCCTTTTTTACATCCTCCCTGGTCTGACCGAAGACGAGCCTGCCTATCTCAAAGAAAAGATAAAATGGAAGTACCCTCAGTTTTCTTGAAAGAGGCAGGCGTCCGTTTTGAGGAACATAAAAGGAAAAGATATCTCCAAGAAGACTTCTGCCGCTTTTGTCCTTTTTGGAAAGCAAGCTAAAAACATGGCGATTTAACTTACTCTTCAGATAAAACCTTATAAGATAGGTTATATCCATCTTAATCCTCCTTGAATTTTTTCCTGAATTAAATATGCTTTGCTGCTTTTTCACCTCCTTTTTCCTTATTTATCAAAATCCCATAAACCTTGGGAAAATCAAGCATCAGTTTTGCCAATTTTTCCCTGTTCAGTCTGTATCGCACCCACTGAGCGCTCTTATGTTGCTTTACCAGGTCAAGACTGAGCAGAAGTTTTAGATGATACGAAATCGTAGGCTGGGAGAGCTTCATTTTCTTGCTGAGAAAGTTCACACATTTTTCCTCCTTGCTGATCATCTCCAATATCTTCAGCCTCGTCTTGCTGCCCAGTATCTCAAAAATCTTGGCGAAATCTCCTATCGATTTTGCCCTCATGGCGATATCCTTGTCCTGCTTCCTCCGGGAACTTACCATATATGTTGACCTCCATATGTTCTAAGACCTAAAGGTCTGAACTACATTCATTACAAAGGATGAAGAGTCTCTAAAAATAATTTTCTATATAGAAGATCTTTTATATTATGAGCAAAAAAAATTTTTTTGTCAAGCACACCTACCTTAATATTCCTTTAATTACCGTATCTACAGCCTCAGACTCCTCCAGTCCTCTTGCCATTAATGTCTCCAGTTGTCTTTTATCTATCCTGCCAATAGCCGCCTCATGGGTTACCTTTGCCTGACTGTGTGCTACAGAAACCTTAGGAATCGCCTGCGCCTTTGCCTTTCCCTCCACAATTTCCATGCAGTCCACGTGACCCCTGGCGCCCGGGGCATTACCATATGTCTCCCCTATCACCTTACTTTGGGCCCTATCTATGACCACTATACGGCTTTTGATTAAACTTCTTGCGTTCTCCCCGTTCAAGGAGACCTTCTCAACTATCTTTATCCTATCCTCGCCCCTTCCGTATATCTTGGCGATGAGCTCAGCTATACCTTCCCGCTCGACCTGGACATCGTAGTCGAGGTCCAATATACCCACCCTTCCCTTGATTAGGGAAAAGCTGTTGGTCAGTCTTCCTCCTGAGGAAATACTTACTTTCGCCCGAGGAATGACCTCTATTCCTCCAGATGGTCCATGATAATGAGCTTCCTCATAGGAAAGATGGGCACCTTTGCCGATTTTGATCTCAGCCTGCATTGTGTGTTTTACCCTGACGGCGTTGGGAAAAGTACAATGAGCCAGGAGCTTAACATAGGAGTTGTCCTCTAAGATGATCTCCATTATGATCTCCTGAGTTCCTTCCTCAGGGATAACTCCAAAGCAAAGGTGCACTGGATTCTTTATCTTACAGCTCTCCTTAACCACTATCTTCGCCTTTACCCCTCTTTGCGTTCTCTCGGGCTCCATAACCAGTCCTTCTACCTCATTAAAGCTCAGGATTTTGTTTTCCTCAACCACCAGGCTTCCCACTTGTGGAAATTGAAGAGAGGAGGGATCACCTCCTGCAAGCTCATATGCTTTCAAGATGGCTTCGTAATCGTTCATTTTATTCTACCTTTCTCAAAACAGGTCCTCTGGCAGCGCGTTTTAAAGTAATCCCTTACCATCCTTGGATCTCCACTTTTGACTATTTCTCCCTCACACATTAAAGAGGCCTTATCAGAAATCTCAACGACCTCCTCTCGGTGGGTGATGAGAAGAACAGAGGCCCCCCTTTCCCTTAAGCTGAGGATGAAATCCATAATCCTTTCCAGGGAAAGCATATCGATGCCTGAATCCGGTTCATCTAAGATCGCCAGCTTTGGTCGCATGGCATAGACGGAAGCAAGCTCTATCCTCTTTCTCTCCCCACCAGAAAGG
>QMPZ01000019.1 GCA_003648815.1 Candidatus Aerophobota bacterium
ATTAAGAATTCCGATCTAAGTATAGTGAAATTTTAAAATTTAAACGGCCAGATTTGGTGAAATTTTAAAATTTACCTAACAGTGCCCGCAGTAAATGGGGGCCGATTCTCTTGTTAGAGCTTTTCCCCTCAATGATAAGAGTAAACTCTCCCCGGGGCTCTCTTTTCTCGAAGACCTCCTCCACCTCGCTTATTCTCCCCCTTATTATCTCCTCAAATTTTTTGGTAAGCTCTCGTCCCACCGCTATTCGACGATCTCCTAAAATTTTTCTAATCTCGGACAAGACCTTTTTAATTCGATGAGGAGCCTCGTAAATTACAATGGTTCTTTCCTCCTCCCTTAACTTCTTCAACCTCTTTATTCGCTCACTTTTCTCCCTTCCCAGAAATCCCTCGAAGACAAAACTGTCCGTGGGTAGACCCGAGGCAACCAACCCGGTGACCAAAGCAGTAGGGCCAGGAATAGGAACAACCTTAATTTCCTCCTTGACCGCTTCCTTTATCAGGTAATATCCAGGATCAGAGATGCCTGGCATTCCCGCCTTGGTGACCAACGCCACGTCCTTTCCCTCCTTTAAACAACCAATTAAATAGGGGGTTTTTCTTAGCTGGTTATGCTCATAAAAACTCGTCAAAGGCGTGTGAATATCGTAATGAGACAGCAGCTTTCGGGTGTACCTTGTATCCTCAGAGGCAATGAGGTCCACCTCTTTTAATATCTCCAGAGCCCTCAAGGTGATATCCTTTAAGTTACCGATAGGGGTCCCCACCGGGTAAAGAATGCCCTTGTCCATCTTCCTCTCTATATAATTTTTCTAAAAAGGTTCATTCCAAAGGAAATTATGCCCGAATGATGATCAAAGTCAAATTTTTCCTCGATGGCCTTTGCCACTTTCCTGTTTTTCTGGATAAAGCTGAAAATCTTATCTATGTGTTTATCGCTGAGTTTTTCGAAAAACCTCCTCGCCAGATGCCCCATTCTCAGCTCCCCTTCCAACTTTTTCCTCCAGAGTCTATCATAATCGGCCAGTTTCCTTTCACTCAGGTCTCTCTTTTCAAAAGCTTTCTTGAGGACCTCGACAGCTATCTCGGAACACAAAAGGCCGTAGGAGATACCACCACCTGTGGTGGTCTTCACCTGTCCTGCAGCCTCACCCACCACCAAAACCCTGTGCTTAACAGTTCTTTTAAGCGGACCATAAGCTATTCTCTTCTGGAGTATTTTTACATTTTTCTCTCTAACCCTTTCCCTGAGCCTCTCCTCGACAAATCTCTTAAGGTAAAGACCTCCCTTGTTCTTCACCAGAACACCTATGCGGGATCTAAGACCACTGAGGGGCACTGCCCAGGCAAATGAGCCCGGACAGATTTGCCTGCCCAGATAAATCTCAGTTTGGGTAAGTTCCTTCATCTCTGTCTCCATCTGAGCTCCGTATAAAAAGCCGGGCACCTCAGCTAATCTCACACTCCTCTGAAGACTATAATTTCCTCCTGTAGCCAGCACGATGACCTTAGCCCTTTCCTTCTTTTTCAGATCTCTACCGGAGACCTCAAGCTCAGCGAAGTCTTCACAGATCCTGATGCTCTGAACGTGCCTTCCTAACTGAACACCTGTTCCCTTCTCTTTAGCACGTCTTAAAAGCTCCTTGTCAAATACAGTTCTGTCCACCACATAGGCTATAACATCCGGAAACGTGAAATTCAAGGCGATAAGGGAAGGAGAAAAGAAGGTGACAGATTTTATTTGCGAAAGTATAGCTTTTTCTGGAAGGTTAAATCTCTCAAAAGGCTCCTTGCCTATAATGCCTGTGCAGATGACATTTTTCCCAACTTCCTCATCCTCTTCGAAAAGACTTACTTGAAAGCCTGAATCAGCTAACAGGTAAGCAGTGTAAGACCCAATGGGTCCTCCTCCCACTACTATGACGTCATCCATTTTTTCTCTTCCGGTTTTAATAGCTAAGGTGTATTTAGCCTTAGCTGCCCTTTGATTCCTGTAACTCTGGTAAAAATGATAACACATCATACGCCTTTGTCAAAGATAGCTCTCCTGAAAGGAAAAGCTTGACATTTTTCATCTCAAGGCTTATAATTACCCTTGATCCTCTTAAATAAAGAGGATGCGAGGAGAGCCTGCCCATCATCGAATAATAAACTTAAATTGGAGGGACTAAGATGACTTCGAGAGAGAGGATAAGACGTGCTTTAAGACACGAGGAGCCGGATCGGGTGCCCGTTCATGACAGTCCTTGGAGGGCAACCGTAAACAGGTGGAGAAGAGAGGGACTGCCTGAAGATATCCCTGTGGAGGAGTACTTTGGCTATGAGATCGTCCAGATTGGCTTTGATGCCACGCCGCGCTTTCCCGTGAAGACTTTGGAGAAGAACGACAGATTTATCATTCAGACCACCCCCACTGGAGCGATAAACAAGAACTTTCGGGATTACTCCACCACTCCTGAGATAATTGACCGCCCGATAAAGGAGAAAAAGGATTGGCCACCAATAAAGGAAAGACTCTATCCTGACTACACCCGGGTTGACTGGGTTTCGGCCTTTAACACCTACCAGATAGCCAGAAGCGAGGGAAAATTCATTGTCTGTAGTGGTGGGTGGGGCTATGATATACTCCAGAACTATATGAGGTCTGATCAATTGCTTGTGGCCATGATAACTGATCCGGACTGGGTGAAAGACATGATAATGACTCTGGCCAACCTTCACGTAGAGATGATAAAAATGATGATGGAAAAAGGTTTTCAGTTTGATGGAGCTTTCTTTTACAATGATTTAGGCTACCGAAGTGGTCTGCTTTTTTCTCCAGAGACCTATCGCAGGACTCATAAAGAGGCAGATGAGATGGTCTACTCCTTTTGCCATGAGCACAATATGCCGGTAATCCTGCATTCCTGCGGATGTGTAAAAGAGATCATTCCGGATTTAATTGAGGTAGGCCTTGATTGTCTTCAGCCCTTAGAGGTAAAGGCGGGAATGGACGTAAGAGAGCTAAAACAGAAGTACGGGGATAAGCTCTGCTTTATGGGGGGAATAGATGTAAGGGCTATGGCCGATCCCGACCCCAACGTCATAGAGGAGGAGATAAGAAGCAAATTTGAGGTAGCCAAAAAGGGAGGAGGATATATCTACCATTCTGACCATTCCGTTCCCAAAAATGTCAGCTTTGAGCAATACAAAAGGGTGATGGAGCTGGTCAAAAAATACGGCGAGTATTAAGAATAGGAGGTTATGGATGAACATAATTCTCATCGTGTCGGACACTTTTCGAAGGGACCATTTAGGCTGCTACGGTAACAAGTGGATTTCTACCCCAAACCTTGATAAATTTGCCAAAGAATCGATTGTCTTTGATCAGGCCTATGCAGCCTCTTTTCCCACGGTGCCCAACCGAATGGACATAATGACCGGTCGTTTCTCCTTTGTCCAATATGAGTGGCAACCCCTGCCAAGAGATGAGGTGGTCTTATCGGAGATCCTGGGAGAAGCGGGCTATGTTACCATGCTGATCGCTGACACGCCACATATACTGGAGGATGGATACAATTTTGACAGGGGGTTTACCGGCTGGAAGTGGATAAGGGGCCAGGAGGCCGAAAGGTATATGACCGATCCAATCGAGGTCAAGCTCCCCTGTGCGCCGCATAAGCTGCGAAATCCAGAAGGAGTTAAAAAGTATCTGCGCAACGTCTCCCTTCGCCAGAGCGAGGCTGACTACTTCGTCGCTCGAACGATGATCGAGGCAGCTAAGTGGCTGGAGCGTAACTACAAACAGGAAAAGTTCTTCCTCTATGTGGATACATTTGACCCCCATGAGCCATGGGATCCTCCTCGATGGTATGTCGACCGATATGATCCGAATTATGAGGGAGAGGAAGTAATTTATCCTGTCTACGGGCCGGCTGATTACCTGACAAGGGAGGAACTAAGGCATATGCGGGCTCTCTATGCCGGGGAGGTAACCATGGTAGATAGATGGATAGGGATGCTCTTGAGGAAAATTGAGGACCTGGGTCTGTTCGACAATACAGCAGTGATCTTTACCACCGACCATGGCTTTTACTTAGGGGAGCATAACCTCACGGGAAAATCCATCATCACCTCCGAGTTTCACGCAAACGCTCCCCTCTATGAGGAGGTAACACACATTCCTCTCTTAATTCGTCTTCCTGGTCAGACCAAAAGAGGTGTCCACTGTTCGGCCCTCGTTCAACCACCTGATTTAACTGCTACGATAATAGAGTTGGCTGGAGTAGAGGACCCGGGAACCCTTCAGGGAAGATCTCTTCTTCCCCTTCTGAAGGGTGAAAGATGCCGGTGGCGCGATATTGCCATCACCTCCCCTACCCTTATACACGGCAGAGCAGGAGCAACGAGGCCCACCATCACCGACGGTGAATATTCCTTCATCTATGTTGGATTCTCTCCATCGGAACCTGAGGAAAAACATAAGACAAGAGCGGTCGATGGCATCCTCAGAGGCCTCAAATCTTTGGGAAAAGTGGAAAATGAGCTTTATCACCTACCTTCCGACCCTCAGCAGAGACATAACATTTTTTCCGAGCGTAAAGATGTAGCTAAAAGGCTTCATTCCAGGTTCGTCGACTTCTTGAGAGAAGTTGGTATCTCAGAGGAAAGGTTGAGGTATTGGTTGAAGATTTAGTAACTTAAATGAATGAGGAGGATGGCATAATGATAAATGTAGCGATCTTAGGTGCTGGTTTTATGGGAAGAATGCATGCGGAATGCTATCACAATCTTCCTAATGCCAAGCTTATGGCCATAGGAGATGTTGATTTGAACAAGGCTGAGGAGCTGACCAAAAGATATGGTGTCCGTGCTTTTTCCCGGCCTGAGGAATTGATAGAGGATCAAAATATCGACTTGATAGATATATGCCTACCTACCTTCCTGCACAAGGAGTATGTAATTAAAGCCGCTCAAGCGGGAAAACAGATCATCTGTGAAAAGCCCATCGCTCTCACCGTAGAGGATGCCGAGGAGATGGTTAGGGCAGCCGAGAGGGCGAAGGTTAAGTTTATGGTAGCTCAGGTGATCAGGTTCTGGCCAGAATACGTGAGGTTAAAGGAGATATATGAAAGCAAGAGATTGGGAAGATTGCTTTCTATTAGTTTAACTCGCCTCAGCACCCTTCCTACCTGGAGCTGGAATAACTGGTTGCTTGATTCAGAAAAAAGTGGAAGTGCCCTGATAGACCTGCACATCCACGATACCGATTACCTCCTTTATCTTTTGGGAAGACCCTCCCTTATCTTTTCCCAGGGTTCAAGAACCGAGATCGGATATGGACACATATTTACCACCTTCACCTTTCCCCAGGGGACAGTAGCTTTTGTCGAAGGGGGATGGGATATCAAGGCGGACAATTTTCCCTTCCTTATGACCTTCAGGGCCATATTTGAAGAAGGGGTGGTAGAATTTAACAGCAGTAGGGACAAGACCCTGTCCATCTATCAGCGGGGAAAAGAGGTGGAATACCCAGCTCTTCAGGAGGAGCTTTCAGCCTCCAGGGATGTTGGTGGAAATATCAGTCAGTTAGGAGCTTACTTTTCAGAGATCAAATACTTCGTCGACTGCGTGGAGAACGATCGGCCCCCGGCTATGGCTGAGGCCAGATCAGCCAAGGATTCTCTTGAGGTGGTTTTGATGGAGAAAAGGTCAGCTGAGACGGGTGAGGTGATTAGATTTTGAAAACAAGAGAAGTGGATGGGAAAGGTAGATGAAGAACTTCTTTAAGCTACCTGCTTTTCCTCAATACACAAAATTGGCGACATAGACTTGAAGTAATCAAAGATTTCTTCTTTTGTGTATTCTCTGTCTACCTTGTAGGTTAATCCCTCTATGTTAACTTCCCTTATTAAGTCCTTAGCTAAATCCTTCCAGAATATATACCTGGCTTTTAACGAGTTATCTTCCTTCAATGCCGCCAAAGCACTATCAAGATGAGCTTGACAATATAACCTTCTCTTTTGGTTAAGCCAGATGTATTCTAACAGTGCTCTGAGAGTAGGAACGAATATTCTTTCGACCTTACCCCTTCGATGGGTAGAAACGTCCACAATTTTCACAAGCCTTCCCGTGGCTAAATGTAAAAGCATCTCATCAGGAACAGACCACAAAAGCCCTCGATAGTGCCTTTGTTCAATCCATGAGGAACGAATATAAATCCAACGGTAGTTCTTTCTAAACCTATTAAAAGCAGTTTGGGTTAAGTTAAAGTAAATTATAACATCTCTTCTATGTTCGAGGTTTTCGTCGAACATAGTCGAGGTCGAAATTGATGAATTTATTTTTATCTACTCAGGTGAGAAATTAGGGGTCAGTCTTGATTATTATAAGGGGCAGGAAAGGAGGCTTCCTGCCCCTTATGATCTATATTAATATTAATATTCAGGAGGTGGGTAGTTACCGGGTCCTGAGCTCTTCTTCTCCTCGGGGATTTCCGTGACCACCGCATCCGTAGTCAGAATTAAAGAGGCAATGCTGGCCGCATTTTGGATGGTGCATCTCACTACCTTAGCAGGATCAATGATCCCTGCCGCTATCAGGTCCTCGTATTTTCCTGTCTCCGCGTTGAACCCCACAGAACCTTCTTTTTTCATCACTTCCTCGGCAACCACTCCACCTTCCAGACCAGCATTCTCAGCTATCTTCCTCACAGGCTCCCTCAGGGCATTTCTGATTATGCGTATCCCTATCTGCTCATCTGGATCGTCGGTTTTGATCGCATCCACCGCTGGAATAGCCCTGATCAAAGCCGTTCCTCCACCGGGAACAATTCCCTCCTCTACTGCTGCTCGAGTTGCCGCCACTGCATCCTCAATTCTAGCCTTGTTGGTCTTCATCTCTGCCTCTGTAGCCGCTCCTACATTGATCACCGCTACTCCTCCCGCTAACTTGGCCAACCTTTCCTCCAGCTTTTCCCTGTCGTAGTCAGAATCTGTTTCATCTCTCTGAAGTTTTATCTGAGCAATTCTGTCCTCGATTTTCTTCTTGTCTCCCTGACCTTCGATGATGGTGGTGTTCTCGTTGTCGATTCTCACCCTCTTCGCTCTTCCCAGCATAGAAATGTCTACGTTCTCCAATTTTATTCCCAGATCCTCAGCTATCACCTGCCCTCCAGTGAGAATGGCAATATCCTCAAGCATCGCCTTTCTTCTATCTCCAAAGCCAGGAGCCTTAACCGCTGCACACTTCAAGGTTCCCCTTATCTTGTTGACCACTAAGGTAGCCAGAGCTTCTCCCTCTACATCCTCTGCGACCACCAGGAGAGACTTACCTGTCTGAGCTACCTTCTCCAGGATGGGGAGGATATCCTTCACGTTACTTATCTTCTTGTCATGGAGAAGAATATAGACATCTTCCAGCACTACCTCCATCCTGTCTGCATTGGTGATGAAGTAAGGGGATAAATATCCTCTGTCAAATTGCATTCCCTCCACCAGCTCTACCTCGGTCTTCGCCGTTTTTCCTTCCTCTATAGTAATTACTCCGTTTTCTCCTACCTTTTCCATAGCATCGGCCACCAACTCTCCAATCTCAGGATTGTTGGAAGCGGCAACCGCGGCCACCTGGCTGATGGAGTTTCTGTCCTTAACCGTCTTGCTTTGCTTTTTTATCTCGTTGACCACTACCTCCACTGCCTTGTCCATTCCCCTCTTGAGACGGGTAGGATTAACTCCCGCAGTCACATGTTTCAGTCCTTCATGAATGATATACTGAGCCAACAGAGTAGCAGTGGTAGTTCCGTCTCCTGCTACATCCTTGGTCTTTTCCGCTACCTCCTTTATCAGCTGAGCACCTACATTTTCATAAGGGTCCTTCAGCTCAATTTCCTTCGCCACGGTAACTCCGTCATCGGTAACGGTAGGAGAACCGAAGCTCTTGGCCAGCGCTACATTCTGCCCCTTTGGACCTAAGGTAATGGTCACCGCATCAGCTAATTGGTCCACTCCCCTGATAAGAGCTTGTTTAGCTTCGGATTTAAATAAAAGCTGTTTAGCCATTTTGATCCCTCCTTTTTAGGTTAAGAAGAAGTTATTCTTCGAGTACAGCTAACACATCGTCTTCGCCAAGCACAAGATATTCTTCCTCATCCATCTTCACCTCTGTGCCGCCATACTTGGCAAAGAGTACCTTATCTCCCACTTTAACCCCCTTAAAATCGGGTCCTACCGCTATTACCTCCCCCTGCTGGGGTTTTTCTTTACTCGCGGTATCGGGGAGATAAATCCCTCCTTTCGTCTTTTGTTCCTGCTTCATCGGCTTCACCACTATCCTCTCACCCAACGGTTTGATCTTCATCTCTCATACCTCCTTTCTTTTGTTCGCTTTTTGCATATAATTATATCAATTTTTAAAAATTGTCAAGCCCCCTTCTTGCCTTTTCTGTGCTGTGTGATAAAATTTATTCAAAAAGGAGGTAAGTCTTTATGTTTGAGGATATTAAGGCTGTATTTGAAAGAGATCCAGCAGCAAGAAGTATCTGGGAGGTTTTGTTATATCCTGGACTTCACGCCATCTTCTGGCATCGCATAGCCCATTTCCTTTATTGCCATAATTTAAGATTTCTGGCCCGCCTTATCTCTCAGATCGTCCGCTTTTTTACCGGGATAGAAATTCATCCAGGGGCAAAGATTGGCAAGGGATTTTTCATCGATCATGGAATGGGCGTAGTCATAGGAGAGACTACCGAGATAGGAGATAACGTCACGTTGTTTCAAGGAGTCACCCTGGGGGGAACAGGTAAGGAAAAAGGGAAAAGGCACCCCACTCTGGGCAATAACGTGATAGTATCCGCAGGAGCTAAGATCCTGGGAAATATAAAAATTGGAGATAACGTCAAGGTAGGAGCAGGTTCAGTAGTGATCAGGGATGTTCCTCCTGATTCTACCGTGGTAGGAGTCCCTGGGAGAGTGGTGAAACACAAAGGAAAAAGAGTCCCCGGAATTACCCTGGATCATGGAGATTTGCCTGACCCGATTCTGGAAAAACTGGAGGAGCTTCGCAGGGAAATAAATGAGATAGAAAAGGTTATTCGAGCATGGAAAGAGGAACTGAAGCTCAAAGATCCTTCTTTCAAAGAGAGCGACTGAGCTGCGTGCTCTATCCCCACTCTTCTTTTAAGGTGAGCTGCTTTCTGCAGTTGGGACAGAGAATTCTTAAATTATCTGCCCGCTCCAGGGGGATACCTTCGGCTTTGGGAAGTTTTTCCCTGAGAAGTTCCGTCTGGGTTAAGGAGGATATGAATAAGTTGGGGTTAGAAAAGATATGAGGTCCTAATCTCTCTATAATCCAGGCCAGGTGCTTTTTTGTCGTTATAGGCTTTCCGCAATGCTCGCAAAACACCAGCTCATCCTCTATACTGGTCTGAGCTTCATTTCTGGATAAAACCGCTAAATCGTACTTGGTGGTAAGGCTTATACCTTTTTCTGTAAGACAGTTAGCCTGACATTGACCACAAAAGATACACCGGTCGTAATGAAGGATTAGCCTCCTTTTACCATTAGGTGCAGACTCTTCAATCTTTTCGATAGCACCTGGAGGACAGACATTGGCACAGGCTCCACAAACCACACACTCCGCCTCATCGAATTCCGCCTTGCCCCGATAATTAGGGGCAGCAGGCGAAGGAATTTTGGGAAATTTCGTAGTGTAAGGAGAGCTAAAAAGAGAAGTTAGAGCCTCCTTTAATTCCCTAAGTTTTGGATATTTCATTAAATGCCTCCATCAAACCTTTTCTTTTTCTTCCTCGTATTTATCCACCACACTTTTTTCCCATAGTTTAATCCTGCTTCTGTGAGCAGCATGAGCAATAGCATGGGCAGCTGTGGGAGAGCTCATTATCACAAACAAAATGGCGAGCAAACTCTTTACCAAAAATCCTGCAGCTAAAAAGGTTCCAAAAAGTATAAAACAGGTGCCCAAGGTCACGCACTTGGTAGCTGCCTGAAGACGGTTGTAGACATCAGGAAGTCTAACCAACCCGATACACCCTAAAAGGTCAAATATGACCCCTATGAATATTATCACCTTCCCTGCAATTACTACTCCCTCATTCATCTAATCCCTTCCCCTCCAGATATTTAGCTAAGGTTAAGGCTCCTAAAAAACCTAACAGGGCCCAGGCGATGGCTATGTCCATAAAATAAGTCCTTGGTGTATAGATGACAAAAAGGGCGCAAAAACCCACCACCAGAATCCCCAGAATGTCCACAGCCACAATTCTGTCAGCAGAGGTGGGACCACGTAAGACTCTGTAAAGACAAAGAAAACAACTCGCTATCAAAGGTGCAGCAAGGATAGCAGGAATACCGAGAATCATCCGAACACCTCCTTAAGTATAGACTCAAACCTTCTAACGATCTTTCTGGTCGCCTCTTCAACATCCACTGTTTTAACGTTAATCCAATGAACATAAAGATAACCGTCCTCAGTTAACTCTACAGTAAGAGTGCCCGGAGTTAAAGTAATAGAATTGGCAAGAGCTACTCTACCGGTGAGGGTAGACAGGGTTGTTTTCACCTTTACAATCCCCGGCCGGATGGGAAGCTTGGGATGAAGCACCCTGTAGGCGACATCAAGATTTGCCACGATGCAGTAAAAGATAAAAATAGGTATATAAAGCAAAAGGTATAAAAATCTTCTTATCTGGAAGAAATTCTTCGGATGTTGAATAAATAAGTCAGCGAACCAGAAGGCGATGAAAAGGGATATACCTATTCCTACAAGAATTGAGGGAATATATGAAGTCCAGGTTAAAATCAACCAACAGAGAAAGCTCACAATAAAAAGTACAACCTTTTTCATTCTATCCTCCCAAGATCAATATGCTATATTTAGTTCCTTCCTGAAGGACTGCCACAGCTGGTTCTAAGATAGTCTTCATCAAGGGATAGAAGAGGATTCCCGTTCCAATGCATATAATAGCCAGTACAATCATTGATACACACATAACCTTTGGCACTTCTTTTATCTGAGCCCATTTTTCCCTTAATCTGCCAAAGAAGGCAAATCTTTGAACTTTAAGATAATAAGCTAAGGTGAGCACTGAGACCAGGACAGTGAGAGCGGTTATGATAAAGTGTCCTGCTTGGACCAGCCCAAAAATTATAAATAACTTGCTCCAGAAACCATTAAAAGGCGGAATACCTGATATGGATAAAGAACCAATAGTTGAAGTGGCTCCGGTTACCGGCATAACCTTACTTAAACCACCCATCTCCTCCAGCTTTCTTGTACCCGTTGAATACTCCACAGCTCCTGAATTTAGAAATAACAATGACTTGAAAGTTGCATGATTAAGTAAATGGAATAATGCCCCTATCAGTCCCCAGTAATTACCACATCCCAACCCCACCAGAATATAACCTATCTGAGAAATAGAGGAATAAGCCAGAAGACGTTTAAAATCTTCCTGACGAATAGCCAAAAGTCCCCCACTAATCATAGAGATTACTCCCAGAATCATAAGAGTCCAGGAAAGCTGAGTAGTCATCCCGTAAACATTAAAGAAAATCCTGATTATGGTATAAACCCCCAGGGCCTTTATTAATACTCCGGACAGCATTGCCGATATAGGAGCTGGGGCACTGGGATGTGCATCTGGAAGCCAGGCATGGAAGGGAATTATAGCGGCTTTAAGCCCGAAGCCAACCAGAAATAGAATCAACGAGAAGGAAAGAAGTAAATTGTTCTCACCCTGGATTATCCCGGCAACATCTGCCATATTAAGACTGCCCGTAAGTCCGTACAAAAGCCCCACGGAGAAAAGAATAAGGACAGAAGCAATTGAACTCATAACCATATATTTAAAAGCTGCCTCCAGCTCCTCTGCCTCCACTCCAAAGGCAACAAGAGCGTAAGAGGCAATGGAGGCAATTTCCAGAAATACAAATAAGTTAAAGAAGTCACCGGTAAGAACTACTCCATTCATACCGGCAAGCATCAACATGAAAAGAGAGTAGAACCTTGACTTGGCGGTAAATCTCTTCATATAGCCTATCGAATACAGACTGATAAAAAAGGCGACTGTGTTAACTACTATGAGCATAAAAAGAGACAGCCCATCCAAGACGAGGTTAATTCCCTTAGGAGGGAACCACATACCCATAGCATAGACAAAAACTCCATTATTATTTTTTAAGAAAGGTATCAGAACCAAAGACAGGATAGCAAGACAAAGAGTAGCTAAGTTGACTATTACATCACTTGCGATTTCCCTTTTACCCATCAACACCAGGATAAAAGCAGCTCCCAGAGGAACGGCAACAAATAAAGGAATGATGTTCATATCTACCCCCTGTATTATCCCTTTAGTCTTCTTATTTCAGTAACATCAAAGGTATGATAGCGTTGATAAATACGTATACAAATAGCTACGATAAAGGCTAAAGTAGCGATGCTGATGACAATGGATGTTAAGACCATAGCCTGAGGAAGAGGATCTACAAACTTTGCTTCCTTCACTCCTTCTGTTACTATTGGAGCTACCCCTCCCATTCTATATCCCAGGAGGATAAGGAAGAAGTTCACCGCATACTCCATAATCACAATTCCCATCACTATCTTCAAAAGGTTTTTCCTGGTAGCAACGCAGTAAAGACCAATCAAAAAAACCACAAACGAAAGAAAGAATAACATACTTACACTCCTTATTTTTTAGCAGAAACTCTGAACACTATCAAAGTTAAAAACACGGCAAATATTCCTGCCCCTACCTTTATTCCTATACCAATGTTTGCAAGAGGAATAAACCCTGCCGAAAGAATTCTTAAGGGATGGCCCTTGGGCAGAAAATTCAAGAAAAACCAACCTCCAGCTGCAATTCCTAAAAGAGCAAGAGACAGGAAGATAAGAGCACCTACGCTTTCCAGCACCGAGGCGGTTGACCTTTTTAGTTTTTGAAAAGCAACCTCTTTTCCAAAGGCAAGAGTGAGAAGAATAAAGGCAGAGCCAACAATTACACCTCCAGCAAATCCTCCTCCTGGTGTGAGATGCCCATGCAAGACTATATAGATTCCAAAGAGGATTATAGGAGGTACCACAAACTTAGCTATGGTTTTAACTATAACCGTCATCCCTCTCTGTGGCTCTTTTAATGGATTCATTTTTTCTTCCTTCCAACCTCTCTTAAGACTACTATAGCGCCGAGAATGGCGGTGAAAAGAACTGTTGCCTCCCCTAAGGTATCGTAAGCCCTAAAATCCAGGAGCACCGAGGTTACCAGATTCGCTGCTCCCGTCTGTTCAAGCCCTTTCCTTATATATTCCTGGGATACCTTCATAACCGGGTGACCGAACTCTGGAAGATAACTCAAAGCCCTGAAGGCAAAAAAGGCAAAAGCTATAATAAATATGCCTATTGCTTCATAGGCAAAGATCTCCTTTCTGTTTTTTATCTCAGACATATCCCTTTCCACACCGGTAGCTCTGATCAGGATGATTAAGGCAAGTACCTCCACCACTATTTGAGTTATGGCGCAGTCCGGAGCCTGAAGATACAAAAAGGCGACACAAAGAGCAAGCCCCACTACTGCAAGAGAGATCACCGCCGACAAGAGATATCTTGTGTGAACGGCTACCAAAGAACCCACGATCATCAAGATGGCTAAAGCATAGACCTGCCACATAACTTAGCCTCCAAATCCTACTAAGAATACCAAAAGCAGTATTACAAGACCCAAGAGATACCAGGCAAGATAAGTATGCAGGTTTCCTGTATGAGCTAAGGAAGCACCCCTTCCTGCTAATAAGACTACCCAGGAAAGACCTCTCCAGAGAAGGTCCGCTAACCGATCCAGTGCCCAGAGAAAATAACCAGTTCCCTGGGCAAAGGAGAGCATTCCCTTATAAATATCCAGAGTCCCTCTTTCAGCTGCCTTATATAACCTTTTTAAACCTGCAAAATCCCTGAGAGTATCGTAAAAGTCCACACCTGAAGCCCTCATCTGGGAAGAGTTAACCTCTCCTCCTATATAGGTCTCTGATTCTCTTCCCAATTTGATCCTACCAATCGAATAAATAATTAGACCTACAATTATCCCCAGGATTATCAAAAGGGTAGCAAGTTCCGGCTGCCACCACCCAATCCAGACCCCAGGAGAGGAAAGCGCAGGTACAGAAGGCATAATGAATAGCTTAAGGGGAACCTCGTAGGCAAATATCCCAAATACTACACAAAGTCCGGCTAATACAATCATAGGAAAAAGCATAGATAAGCTCGATTCCGTGACCTTCCCTTCGGACAGCTCCCTTTTAACCTCATCACTTTCCTCGGATAAGAAAGTGCCGTGGATAAGTTTCATAAAGCTGGCTAAGGTTAAGGCAGAGCCAAACATCGCTGCAACAAGCCAGATGATCCACATACCACCACCTGAAAGTTTCCCTCCTTCTATAACCCCCTGATAGAGCATCCATTTAGAGAAAAAGCCATTAAAAGGGGGAACGCCTGATATGGAGAAAGCAGCAATTAAGACTGTTACAAAGGTAAAAGGCATAAATTTAGCCAATCCACCCAGTCGGTCAATGTCCGTTGTTCCAACTCTATGTTCTACAGATCCTCCTCCCAGAAAGAGACAGGATTTATAAATGGCATTATTTACCATATGAAATATGCCTCCTGCTATTCCTAAGGGAACTCCCGTCCCTATTCCCAGCACCATATAGCCTACTTGAGAGATTGCATGATATGAAAGGAGTTTTTTAAGATCATGTTGAACTAAAGCCATCATTACCGCTACCACAATGGTCAAGGAGCCGATAAACATAAGAAGGAGGGACAAGGAAGTATTGGGAACCAACTTAAAGAAATCAAGGCATATTCGGGCAAGAAAGTAAATACCTAAGAGTTTATCCAGAGAAGCTGGAAGATATGCCATCACTGGGGTTGGAACCTGGTCTGCTGCCTCGGGAATCCACCCGTGAAAAGGTATGGCGCCTGCCTTGGCAAGAGATCCTATCATTAAAAGAATGAAGGAACTTATGGCTAAACCTGAGGTTATAGAAAGAGGCTCTATCTCACCCATAATCAAGGTTCCACTTAACTTATAAAGGAATAAGGCCCCCAGAATTAGGGCAAAGTCGGATGATCCTATTATAAAAAGACCCTTGGTGGCAAGCCTTGAAGAGCCGAGGGAAAGAAAAGCATAGAGGAGAACTCCCAAAATTCCCCAGAAAAGCAAGAACACAACTATGTTCGCCGCCAGTACCGCACCTGCAGCACAGGATGCAGTCAGAAGAAGGTAAGAGTAATATTCTCTTGTACGGAACTTGTCAGCCATAAATCTCGCTGAATAAAGGGAGATCAAAAATGAGAAAAGGTTGACAAAGAGAAGTATAAAAGAGGAGAAACTGTAACTTCGCAGGCTAAAGTCTATTCCCAAAAAACTAAGCCAGGTGTGAGTAAAGGAAAGCTCCTTGGATAAAAATATCAAGAGAGCCAGGATAAAGACCACCAGAGTTATTCCTATGCTGATGGCCTCTTTTACCTTTCTTGTGGGAATTAAAAAGCAGATGATTCCTCCTATCAAAGGTAAAATTATCGGATAAAGCAGTATAGAGGAGTTCATCTTTGCCTCCCTACTTAAACATTTCTGCTGCTGCTATTCCTGGAAGTCCCAGGACTTGAGCTATGAAAATTCCTATGCCAAGAGAAATTATTCCCAGAAAAATCACACATCCTATCATTAACCTGCCAGCAAAGGCAGATTTTGCAGGAACTTCCTTACCCATAAAAATCCCGTTAAATAAGCGAAAAAGATAAAGCATAGTTAGAACCGCTGTCGCTATAGCTATGGTAGCCACCCAGAACTGTCCTTCTTTTACCGCTTCCATTATCACCATAAGTTTGGCATAAAAACCGCCAAAAGGAGGAAATCCGGCTATGGAAAAAGCTGAGAACAAAAATCCAATGCCAAAGACAGGGGAAGTTTTCATTAACCCCCCCAGCTTTGTTATATCCCTTGTCTCGTATTTTCTCTCCACCACCCCTGCTCCGAGGAAAAGAGCTGCTTTAGCTATAGCATGGACTATAAAGTAAAGAAGACCTGCTAAAACTCCTGCCCTGGTCAGAAGGGCAAATCCCAGAAGGATGTATCCAACCTGGGAGACTGTGGAATAAGCGATGATACGCTTTATGTCCTTTTCCACCAGAGCTGCTCCTGCACCAATTAATGAGGATACCACAGCTAAGGTGAGTATCCAATCCCATGAGATCCCGGCCATCCACACAAAAATCCGCAAAAATCCTAAAAGCCCGACTTCCACCTCCACTCCTGAAAGTATGGCACTCATAGGAGAGGGAGCTACAGGATGAGCATCAGAAAGCCAGGTATGTAGGGGTAGAATTGCCGATTTAGCAATAATTCCCAGAAAAATAAGGGAAAGAGCAAGATTAATATTGGAGAAGGTTGCTCCTTTAAGCTGGATTAAATCTAAGCTGCCAGCCTGAACGTAGAGGAGAATGAACCCCATCAGCATAAATGATGAACCAAGGAAGGTCATCAAGAAGGTCTTGTCAGCAATCCAGACTATCCTCTCTTCCCGGTAAAACCCCACCAATCTCCAGGTGGTGAGAGCTGCTATCTCCCAGAATATGTAAAAGAGGACAAGGTTTTTAGAGAAGGAGACCCCGATCAGGGATGCTATCATAAGACAGGTCATAAAGTAGTACTCTTTGTGATTTTCCTCCTTTCTCATATAGCTGAGAGAGTAAATGAGGCTGACTAAGCCGACAAAGGAAAAGATAAGGGCAAAAGTAAGGCTTATCCCATCGGCAAAGAAAGAAAGGGCAAAATAACCTTCTTTAAGGGAAAGAATATCTACCTGAAGAGATTTTCCCTGCATGACCGATCCTGTCAGAAAGAAAAGGAAGACAAAGGACAGGCCAACTATTCCTACCGACCATCCCTCCCTAACTTTTCTGGGAAAAAGAAGGCAAAAAAGTGAACCTATCAAAGGAACCCACACCGCACCCATTAGAAAAAAGGATAACATTTATCACTCCCTCTTGTATCTATCATATCCGGATAGTCCTAATTCCTTTCGTAGCCTTTTCGTTTTCTCCTGAGATAACCTTATGAGCTCCCTGCCATCAAGCTCTATTTTGCCCGACCTTTTATCCACCACTCTCATCATTCGCTCCGTACAACAGTAGCAGGGATCTATAGAGGCTAAAATTATGGCTGCGTCAGCCACGCTTTCTCCTGGAACAGTTGCCTTACAGGTGGGAAGGTTCACATAAGTAGGAGCTCTCACCTTTACCCTGACAGGGTTATTTGAACCGTCAGAGCGCACATAGTGGAAAGTCTCCCCTCTGGGAGCCTCATGACGGCCCTTTCCCTCCCCAGAAGGCATCTTCTTTATCTTGACCGCTATATCTCCCTTCACCTTTTTCAGCTTCTTCAGGCACTGACGAATTATCTTTATGGACTCAAAGCACTCTAAGAGCCTTACCACGGTCTTGGCAAATACATCTCCCTCCTCTCGGGTGATCACCTTCCAGTCCACCAGGTCATAGGCAGCATAAGGGTCATCCCGCCGAACATCAATGGCCAAACCTGATGCTCGGGCAGTGGGACCTACGGCACAGTATTTGATAGCATCCTCTTTGGTGAGCACTCCCACGCCCTTCAGACGAGCAGCGAGCACAGGGTCATCCAGTGCTGCTTTGGTAATCATATCTAAGTTTCTTTCTACCTCGTCCAGAACTTCCATAAGGTGAGGTATATCTTCTTCTTTAATATCCCTCCTTACCCCCCCTGGCTTCATCATGGCATAATGGTTTCGATTGCCGGTGATCTTCTCAAAGATTTCAAGAACTGGCTCCCGATACTTCCATATCCACATCCAAAGGGTATTATACCCTAAGAAATGCCCGGCTAAGCCTGCCCACAGAAGATGGGAGTGAATCCTTTCCAGCTCCCCCACGATGCTTCTTATGTACTTTGCCCTCTCCGGTATTTCCACTCCGGCAAGCTCCTCCTGAGCATTGCAGTTAGCGATGGGATGAGAAGTAGAGCATATGCCGCAAATTCTTTCCACCAGAAAGATGACCTGATCCCAGGTCATCCTCTGAGCTATCTGTTCGATAGCCCTGTGATTATAACCTATATGTATATCTATATCTACGACCTTTTCTCCTTCTACGTGAAGCTCAAAATATTCCGGTTCTTCCTGAAGGGGATGATATGGACCTATGGGGATAA
>QMPZ01000020.1 GCA_003648815.1 Candidatus Aerophobota bacterium
GATCGTTCCATTCTTAAGACCTTTCCCTATGAATATCCTTATCGTCCTATCCAGGTGGAGCATACCACGGATGAGTTCACCTGTCTTTGCCCCTTCAACGAGCTTCCTGATCAGGCCACCCTTACCATCAAGTATGTGCCCGATAAACTATGCATAGAGCTTAAGTCCTTTAAGTACTATCTTTATTCCTTCAGGCAGGTGAGAATATTCCATGAGCACGCGGTAAACAAAATCTTAGAGGATCTGGTAGCTGTTCTTGATCCATTGGAGCTTACCGTGATAGGAAAATTTGCCATAAGAGGAGGAATAGGGACAACGGTCACAGCCTCTTACAAAAAGGGAAGGAGAGAATAAATGGAGGTAGTGGGTTTGAAAGGGGAAACTGACCTCTTTTTTTATGAGCGTCCCAAGATGTCCCCTCAAAAGACGCTGTTAATGAAGGAGACGGATAGATATAACCTTTATAAGTTGAGGTATGAGAGCACCGGTTGCGTAGAGGTCCCCGCATTGCTTTCTGTTCCTAAAAATTTTCCTCCTCCTTATCCTGCTCTTTTATATCTTCACTACTACCGGGGGAGAAAGGAAAGCGTTGAGCTTTTCATAGACGATTTTTCCATACGTGGTTATGCGATCTTATCCATAGATATAGAATATCATGGAGAGCGTAAAGTTGAGGGCAAGGATATCTTGTCCACTGATCTCGCCAGCGATAAGGATGCCTTTATCCAGACGATAATCGACAGCCGGACAGGATTGGACCTGTTGGAAAACCATCCTTTGATCGACAGGGAAAGATTAGCTCTGCTGGGAGTGAGCCTGGGTTCTTTAATCCGTGTTGTGGTCTGTGCTGTGGATGAGCGAGTAAAGACGGTGGTGCTGGTGGTGGGAGGAGGAGACATGGGGGTTATCGTCCGAAAAAGCAGCTTGGATTCGATAGTAAACATTAGAAAATTTATCAAGGACAATGGTATAGACCTTAAGGATCTGGAGAAGATGTGGAGTTCCATCGAACCTTTAAGGCACGTGCAAAAGATTTTTCCTCGGCCTCTTTTGATGCTCAACGGCACCTTAGACACAATTATTCCACCGGAAAGCAGCACTCGTCTATTTGAGAAAGCAAGAGGGCCTAAAAGGATAAAATGGTACAGAGGAGGACACAACATCATAGGAAATAGAAGTTTGGGGTTAATCGAGGAGGCGCTAAGCTGGTTTGACCTTTATCTAAAGGGGAAAAAGATTCCCCAGAGGAGATAAAAATGGCTCAAATATACGGTCCGGTTCCCTCAAGGAGATTGGGGTTTTCCTTGGGGGTGGATATAGTTCCTTTCAAGAGTTGCACTCTTGATTGTATATATTGTCAGTTGGGTAGAACCACCAACAAGACCATGAAGAGGAAGGAATATGTATCCACTGATCAACTCTTAAGGGAATTGGATAAAGTCCTTAAGGAGGAAAGAAAGATCGATTATATCACCTTTTCCGGGTCAGGGGAGCCAACCTTAAACTCTCAAATTGGCAGGATGATCAGGCAAGTTAAGAAGATGAGCTCCATTCCCGTGGCGGTACTGACAAATGGGACGCTCCTCCATCAGCCTCAGACCAGGGAGGACCTCTTCGAGGCCGACCTGGTGATTCCTTCTCTGGATGCAGTCAGCCAGGGAATTTTTCAGAGGGTGAACCGCCCTCATCCCTCATTGAAAATCGAGGAGGTAATCTTTGGGATAAGTACCTTTTCCAGGGAATTTGAGGGTAAGCTATATCTTGAGATTATGTTGGTTAAGGGAATAAACGACTCTATGGAGGAGCTCAGAAAAATGGCCCAGACAGTTGAGGAGATAGATCCGGACAAGGTTCAACTGAACACGGTCATTCGTCCTCCTGCAGAAAAATTCGCTCAGGCTCTGGATGTAGAGGAATTAAAGAAGGTAAGGAATATCTTAGGAGAAAAAAGGTGTGAGATTATCGCTGAATTTAAAGGCTTCAGACAAAAAGCTTATAAAAAGGATGTGGAGGATGAGATACTGAAGACTCTCAGGAGACGACCCTTGACGATTGATGACATATCTTACTTTTTAGGCCTGCATCGAAATGAGATAACTAAATACTTAGGGGCATTGGAGGAGGAGGGCAAAATCTTTTCCGTGCTCAGGGACGACCAAAGATATTACCAGGTAAAATTTGAGGTGTAAAGATGGCTCTTCCCGTCTGGCTCAAGAAAAGGGCTCCCAAACAGAAAGTACTTGAGGAGATGCAAAAGCTTTTTCGCTCGCTTTCCCTGCATACGGTCTGTGAGGAGGCGAGGTGTCCTAACATAGGGGAATGTTTTGCCAGAAAGACGGCCACTTTTATGATTCTGGGAGACAGATGCACACGAAACTGTAGATTCTGTGCTGTGGAAAAAGGAAGACCCCTTCCTCTTGATCCAGAGGAACCCAAAAACGTAGCTGAGGCGGTGAGAAAACTGGGGCTAAGATATGTGGTCGTAACCTCGGTAACCAGGGATGACTTAGAGGATGGAGGAGCTGCTCAGTTTGCCAGAACCATAAGGGAGATAAGAAGAGTGAATGGTGAGGAGGTCAAAGTTGAGGTTCTCATCCCTGATTTTGGAGGGTCTTTAGCCTCTCTTAAAATGGTGATGGAGGCCGAGCCTGATGTCTTAAATCACAACCTGGAGACGGTCTGCCGTCTCTACCCCAGGGTAAGGCCTCTGGCGAATTACGAGCGCTCCCTAAAGCTATTGGAACAGGCTAAAAAGATAAATCCCTCTGTCTATACCAAGTCTGGCCTGATGGTGGGGTTGGGAGAAAGCTTTGAGGAGGTGGTCGAGACAATGAGGGATTTAAGAGAAGCAGGGTGCGATATCCTCACCATCGGCCAATACTTGAGACCTTCGCCTGAGCATTTAAGGGTAGAAGAGTACATAAGGCCAGAGAAGTTCCAACAATATGAGAGGATAGGAAGATCGCTGGGATTTCTTGAAGTAGTTTCTGGTCCATTTGTAAGAAGTTCCTATCACGCTGACAAGGTATGGGAGCTAATTTCTAAAAATGGAGAAAACTACCATGAGCAGGACATTTAAAAGGGCTCTGATGTTAATCATCAGTTTTCTCCTGAAATTAGTGATCTCCATTCCTCCAGCTTACCCAAATGATTACCTGCATGTTAAGGATAGCGGTTTTACTCTTTTACCTGTAGGCGCTCGAGCTAAGGGAATGGCAGAGGCCTTTGTGGCTGTAGCCGATGATTACGAAGGAGGTTGTTTTAATCCAGCTGGCCTGGTGCAAATCGAACGAGGGCAGATAGGGACGATGTACAGCGATTTATACGGATTAGGTCTTTTAAGGCACAGTTTCTTGTGCTACGCTGAGCCCACCACAGACAAAGGCACAGGGCAAATTAGCTGGAACCACCTTGCAGCCGATTTCGAGCCAGGAAAGTGGAACTATGACCTATTTTGTTATTCTTATGGGCAATTTTTCAAAAAGTCATCCAGTAGCTATTTTAATGCCTGGGGAGCTGCGGTAAAGTATTTAAGTCAGACTACCGACTGGAGCGATGCAACGGGATACAGCCTGGATTTGGGCTTTTTAACTCGAAGGGGAAAATTCTCCGGTGGGATCAGCCTTCAGAATGTATTTTCACAAATTAGCTGGAAGACAGGCAAAAGAGAGTCCCTCTCGCCCAATGTAAGGATAGGGGCGGCCTATAGGTTCACTCCTCGACTTCTCATCGCGCTGGATGTAAATGCGAGCTTAAAGGATATCCCGAAAGAGGTCTGCTTAGGAAGTGAGTGGTATCTGTCGGATTGCCTTGCCCTTCGCTTAGGAGCATCAGGGGTATTTCAGAAATCTTTTGACCTTAATCTTTCTACTGGATTGGGATTTTATCTGCCTTTACAGGGGATTTTGAAGATAAGAGGAGCCAGGTTCGATTATGCTTTCTCTTACCATGAGGCCTTAGACGATACCCATCAGTTTTCCCTTGTCCTTGACCTTTAATACAGGGCGGCCTGCCCATCATGGCAGGCCTGAAGCTCTTAAGGAATAAGGTTTATTTCATCGTTCAATCTCAAGATAAAGAAGGTCAACAGTTTTACGGTATTTTCTAAGTCCTTCAGGGAAAACACCTCCACCGGGGTGTGAAGATAGCGAAGGGGAATGGAAACCAATCCAGTAGCTACTCCAGCTCGGGAAAGCTGAATGACGTTGGCATCAGTTGGAGTAGCTCTGCTCTCCCCGGATAGTTGATAAGGAATATTTTCTTGCTGGGCAGTTTGAATAAGTAGTTCGCCAACCTTAGGGTTGATGTTTGCACCCCTGGATATAACTGGTCCCTTACCAATATTTATTTCTCCCTCCCTTCTCTTGTCCATTCCTGGAAAGTCAGTGGCCACTCCTACATCTATGGCTATTCCTATATCCGGATTAATTCCATAAGCTGCCGTTCTGGCTCCCCTGAGACCTATCTCCTCTTGAACGGTGGAGGTGGCGAATACCGCTGCCTTAAAGGATTTACCAGCTAAGCTTCTCAGAACTTCACATATTACAAAACTTCCTGCTTTATCATCCAGTCCTCGCGAAGCAGCTAATTCTCCTTGAAGTCTTTCCAGCTTTGTCGAGAAGGTAATGGGATCTCCGATGGAGACCATCTTTTCCGCCTCCTTCTTATCCCTTACCCCTATGTCAATCCACTGTTCGTGAATTTTCACCACCTTCCTTCTCTCCTCCTGTTCCATAACGTGGATGGGTTTTTTCCCTACCACTCCCAGGACTGGCCCTCTTTTGGTATGTATATGTACCCTTTGTCCAGGAACGATGTGGGCATCTATCCCTCCAATGGGGGTAAAGAAGATAAATCCATTTTTATCTACATATTTCACCATAAATCCTATTTCATCGCAGTGTCCAGCTAACATTACTCGAGGTTTCCCCTCGGGATTCTTTATCCCGATGACATTTCCGTGGACATCGGTCTTCACCTCATCGGCATATCCTTTCATCCTCTCCCTTATTATCCTCTGTACCGGTTGTTCAAAGCCGGAGGGACTGGGGGCCTCCACCAAACTTTTAAGAAATTGGATAGCCTCTTCCTGCATCTTTTCCTCCTTTGACAGAGCTTTCTTGAAATATTATACTTAGGGTTATAATAAAAGGATTAATGAAATTGTCAAATACAAAAGGGGAAGTGGTGTGTTATTCCTTCAATATATTTTGCCCTAAATTTTATTTAGCGATAGGAAATTTATGGATATAGATGCTGAGCTGATGCTTCGGTTTAAACAGGGCGATGTCTCTTCCTTTGAAAAGCTTATGAGAAAATATAAGGAGCAAGTGGTAAACATAATTTATCGGTTCATCGGCGATAGAGACGAAGCTGAGGACCTGGCTATAGAGGTCTTTTTGAAGGTATACAAATCGGCAAAAGCTTATCGAGCAGAGGCAAAGTTCTCCACTTATCTTTACAGGATCACAGTTAATCTCTGTATTAATGAACTGAAAAGGAGAAAGCGACATAAGAGCGTTTCGTTGAATAACCCTGTTGCCTCCAAGGAGCTTTCTTCTCCGGTGAGTATTTTGGAACAAAGGGAAAGAGAGGCCCTTGTCAAGAAGATGATTGATACTTTACCCCCAACTCAGAGGATTCCCCTCATTCTTCAGGTATACGAGGGACTGTCTTATAAGGAAATTTCGAAGGTTTTGGGATGCTCCGTAAAGGGAGTGGAAAGGCGCCTGTATCGAGCAAAGACTGCTTTAAGGAAAAAGCTCGAGCCCTATCTGAGGTCTCAAAAATAGAGGGGGTTTTTGAGGGACTTCTTGTTATATATTTTAGATGTCAAAGATGAAGTGCGGAAAGGTAAGGCGCAAACTGGTAGCTTACTTAGATGGGGAGCTTGGAGAAAGGCAGAAAAAGCTGATAAAAGAACATCTTGAGGTGTGTGATGGATGTAGAAAAGAGGCGGAAATTCTGATCAGGACTTCTTGTTTTCTTAAAGGTTGGAAAGGGGTAAAACCTTCTTTGGATTTGGAGGCTAAGTTCTGGCAGAAGGTCTTTTCTGAGGAGAAGAGATACCTTTCACCCCGGCCTATTTTGAAGATGCCTCGTGCTGTCTTTTCCACAGTTCTCCTTGGTGTCTTAGCTGCAGGAATCCTCCTGGGAGTCTTTATAGAGAAAACGCTTTCCTGGCGAACTGCGAGATTCTGGGAAGAGGAATATGTTAGCTCCTCAGGTCTGGATAGTTTCCAGGACTTTCCTTCTGGTTCCTTATGCGAGGCTTACTTTAACTTAACCTTCAAAGAGGAGGAAAACTCGCCGTGAGAAAAAGGTGGTTTGTAATATCGGTAATAGTTAGCCTTTGCGCAGGTGTTATTCTGGGATTGTTCGTTCCTCATCTGTTGAGAAAAGATGTAGCTTCTCATTTTACTCCGAATCATTTCTTAGCCAACTATCTTTCCTTGTCGGACTCCCAGAGAAAGAAGGTAGAGTCCTTAAACAGAGCCTTTTATCCTAAGATAATGAGGATGAGGGCTCAACTTGCCGAAAAACGAGCTGAGTTAAGCGAGCTGTTGGAAGAGGCTCCTTTAAATCAAGAAAAGATTGAGGTTAAGATAAATGAAATTGCTCATCTACAGGCTCAACTTGAAAAGGAGGTCCTCAACCATATTGGAGAAGTGGGACAGATACTGACCCCGACCCAAAGGAAAAGGTTTTTCTCCTTCGTGAGGGGAAGGCTACGCCGAAGGGAGAAAGGGTGGGGTAGGGACGGCGGAAAAAGATTTTAATTCTGAATCCAAAGATCATAGAATAAGGAGAGGAGGCTGAGAATGAAGTTCAAGTTTTTTAGAGGAATGCTTTTTGCTCTGACAGTAGGGATTTTTTTGACCTGGGCTCTCCTGCCCGCAGGAGCGGAAAAAGGAAAGTTCCCATCAGCATCCGACAAAATAGAGGTCGCTCAGAAAGCCGAGAAGAGGACGCTAACCCTTGATGAGGCCCTTCAAAGAGCTTTGGAAAATAACTTAAGCATCAGGCAAGCTAAGCTTAACTTAGCCAATGAAAAGCTTAGCTATGAGAAGCTAAAGGCAACTGCTCTTCAGAGTGAGTCGAAGATAGATTTACAGCAGGCAGAGCTGAACTGGAGTAAGGCCCAAGATACCTTCAAAAAGAGCATTCAGCAAGTTCAAATAGATATTATGTCTCAATATATCGGCCTTAAGGATTTAAAAAACAGACTTACCTTAGCTAAGATGAACGTTGAGCTTGCCAAAAAGGACCTTGACAGAGTCAGGGAAAAGATGAGGTTGGGAACCAGTGGCGAGCTGGATGAGCTGGCGGCCAAGATAAGCCTTTGGAACGCTCAAATCCAGTTAAATCAGGTAAGACAGGATCTTGAGAGAGCAGCCGAGAGCTTCTCCTTTGCTACGGGAATAGATAATCCTTCTCAGCTCGAACTTATAACCGAGTTTGAAAGACCTGCTTTTAACAAATCCTTGGAGGAATGTCTAAAGGAGGCTCTTGAAAAAAGGGCTGAAATTAAGTTCATCAAAAAGGAAATCGAGATAGCCGAGCTGAAGCTTCAGCAACTGAAGGCTGAGAACGCTCCCTTGTTGGACCTGGAGAAAGCTGAAAACGACCTGAAACTCGCCGAGATTTCCCTTGCTCAAGAAAGACAGAAAATTAAAGAGGAGGTTCGCCAGAAGTATTATCAACTCGAGATGACGAAGGAAAAGCTTAAGCTTCAGGCTGACAGCCTCGAGAAGGCAAAGAAGGAATTTCAGAATGCTCAGGCACAGTTTAAGTCTGGTCTGATAACAGCTGACCAGTTAACAGATGCAGAGATTAGCTACAGACAGGCATATCTGGACCACCAGAAAGCTGTGGGAGATTGTAATGTAGCCTATCAGGAGCTTCTGCTCAGCTTAAGCGAAGAGCTAAGGTTGGGTGAGAAAGATGAAACCTAAAAGGGTGGGTCAGCTTTTCCTTCTCATAGCGTTTTCCTCTTTTTTCTTTCTTAACGGTCGAAATGCGACAGCCCTGACCTTAAGGGAGGCTATAAAGATAGCCCTGGAGCGAAACTATCAAATTCTTAACTTCAAGGAGGAGCTGGAAAATGCCCGGCTGAATCTGGAGTTGACAGAGAAGAATCTTTTCGCTCCTCAGGTGGAGCTTAATCTTTCCCCTTATGGCAAACTCTGGAAAAAGGGGATGTGGAGTTCCTTGAGCGAGCTCCAACTTACAGGAAAAATCGGATTTTCCAATGGTTCTCAGCTAAGTGCTCATTATACGGGGGACTATCGGCTTGAGGAAGGAGAATACTCCGATTATTACGGTGTTCAATTGGACCTGCCACTTTTTCAGGATGTTGAGCTGAGCAGTCCTTCTCTGCAGCTTCATGAGGTAAGGCTGTCCGTAAAAAAATCCGAGCTTGAGCTTGATCAGGCTGGGAAGGACCTTCTCATAAACGTGATCAAAAGCTTTTATCGTCTTAAGGAACTGAGGGACTCGTTGAAGGTGGCTGAGGAGAAGCTAAAGCAGAGAGAGCGAGAGGTCGAAAAACTCCTCCAACAGGTAAATTTAGGCACAGCGGGAAGGCTTGAGCTTCTCTCAGCTAAGATAAACTTAGAGAGCAGCAAAAAGGAGTTAGATGTCTTGCAAGACGAGTTTTCCTTAACCCTGGATGAATTTTGCCACTCCTTGGGATTGGAGAAGACATCTTCCCCCTTAGTTTATCCCGAGATAAAGGAGGAAAAGCTGAAGGAAAAAGCCAAAGAGCTTTTGATGAGGAAGATCACCGAGGAGGTACTTACCAAGGATAAGGAGGTGAAAGAAGCTCGGTGGGCGGTTGAACAAGCTGAGCTTAGGCTAAGACAGAAAAGACAGGCGCTTTCTCCATCCTTTTCTGTTAGCATAGGATATAGCTCGGGAAATAAGCTGGAAGAAGATGAACTGGAGGAGTGGGAAGCTACCTTTGGTTTGACCTATAAGCTCTTCGATGGCGGACAGGGCAGGTTGAGCGAGAGGATAGTTCAAGGTCAGCTTGAGATAGCGCGAAGAAATCTGGAGAATGCAAAAAGGTCAGCTCAACTGGCCATTCTCTCAAAGAGGAATGCATTGAGGGAAGCACTTTCTCAGCTCAGGCTGTTGGAGCTGAAGCGGGAGGAGATGCGATTTCAGGAAAAGCTGAAGGAAGAACAATTCCGGCTTAAGCTGATAAGCTCTGACCAGCTCAGGGACTTTCAAATAGAGAGGATGTCCTCTGAAAATGATTATAGGGCGGCCCTACACGAGCTGCTAATCTGTTATCTATCCTATAGACAGGCTTTAGGAATGGACTTAGAGATTGACGAGGTGATTTCAAGATGAAAAAAATCTTCATCTGGGCACTTGTAATTACATCAGCTGGATTATGTCTTTACTACGGGGCTCGGACGTTTTTGTTCAAGCAGAAAAAGAGTCCATCTTTTCCTTCTCCGGAAAACATCATCACGGTAAAGAGGGGGAATATCGTGAGGACCGTCTCTGCCTTTGGCCAGGTTGTACCGAACAGGGAGGCGTCCCTGCACTTTCTGAGCAGCGGCGTTATAGAAAAAATTTACGTTGAAGAAGGAGATAAGGTGAAGAAAGGGCAGATTCTGGCAAGCCTGAACAACTCCAAGCAACGGGCTGAGCTTCTGGCGGCAAAGAACGCTTACGAGAAGGCAAAGGTGGACTCACCAAAGAGCGAGGTTGAGGAAAAAAGGTTAAACTACGAGGCCGCTTATGAGAGCTATCAGGCGACCTTTATCAAAGCTCCTTTTACCGGTGAGATAACCGAGGTCTTAGCTCAGGAAGGTGACAGGGTCTCTTCCTCCACTCCTGTTATCTCTATGATCAATCGGGATAAGATGTTCGTGGAGGTCAATGTCGACGAGGTGGATATCAGAGAAGTTGCCATAGGCCAGAGGGCAACTGTCAGGTTCGACGCATATCCTGACCTCGAGCTTTCTGCCAGGGTGAGTGATATTTCTCGGGTAGCCACTGTCCAGGGTGGGGTCACGGTGGTTAAGGTGACCTTAGAGCTGCTCAAGTTTGACGAAAGGATCAAACCAGGCTTTTCGGCTGAAGTAGAGATCACAGTAGCTAAGGCTCACGATGTTTTAAAGGTCCCCGTGGAGGCGATTGTGGAAAAAGATGGTAGGTATTTCGTCACCCAGGTTACCGAAGATGGTCTAAAGCCTGTTTCGGTTAAGGTGGGGATAAGCGATGAGGAGCACGTTGAGATACTATCCGGGTTAAGGGAGGGCGATAAAATTTTGGCCAACAACTACAAGTTATTTGAAAGACTCAAAAAATCAGAAGAAAGAGGAGAAAGGAGGCTGCCGGGAACGATGCCTTTCGCTCCTCCTCGATCCTCGAGACGAAGATAAAAAACTATAAGAAGATGGAAGAAGTTTTATTTGAACTCAAGAATGTAAAGAAGGTATACAGGGTAGGTGAGGTGTATGTCCCTGCCCTGAGAGACGTTAGTCTAAAGGTCGAAAGGGGTGCCTTTATTGCCATAGTCGGCCGTTCCGGCTCGGGAAAGTCGACATTGCTCCATATTCTGGGATGCCTGGATAAACCCACGGAGGGAGATTTTTACCTCGATGGCGAGAACATCTTAGAAGCTTCTGAGAACCGTTTAGCAAGCATCAGAAACAGAAAGATTGGCTTTGTCTTTCAACAGTTTAACCTTCTTCCAAGGATGACTGCCCTGGAGAACGTGGAGACGCCCTGTATTTATGCCGGCGTAAAGAGAAGGGAACGGATAGAACGAGCAAGGAAGGTCTTGAAGAAGGTGGGGTTAGAGGAGGAAAGATTTTTCCATTATCCTTCTCAGCTCTCAGGAGGACAAAGGCAAAAGGTGGCCATCGCACGAGCTCTCATTAATGATCCAGCGATCATACTTGCCGATGAGCCAACGGGTAGCTTAGACAGTCGCAGCGGAGATGAAATTTTGAAGATATTTCAGCGGCTAAACGAGGAAGGAAGGACCATCATTCTGGTAACCCATGAGCAGTATGTAGCTGAGTATGCAGGGCGCATCATTCGCTTAAAGGATGGCTATATAGAGGATGAGAAATGATCGTCGAACTGATCAAAATAGCGTTCAATAACTTGGGGTCAAATAAGCTGCGTTCCTTTCTTTCTATGCTGGGAATAATAATTGGGGTATCTGCGGTGATTGCTATAATCTCTATTGGTCAAGGAGCTACCTATCGGATCAGATCAAGGGTCTCTTCACTTGGTTCAGGGCTCATCATAGTTAGCCCTGGATTTAAGGGCGGAAAGGCGGGGAAAGTGAGCACGGAGGTGAGGGATGTCTTTTCCCTGGAACTTGCCGCCGACTTAGCTAAGGGCTCACCAGATGTTGAGGAGGTGGTTCCCTCTATTAATAGCGGAGCTCTTTTAAAGTATAAGGACAATAACTACCAGGCCCGGATGGTAGCCACCACTCCCGGCTATATCAGGGTATTAAACTGTTCCGTTGAAAGGGGAAGGTTTCTTTTAGAAAGGGACGTAGAGGGCTTCAGGAAGGTAGCTGTCATAGGACAGGGTGTAGCCAGCGAACTTTTTCCAGGAGAAGACCCCCTGGGCAAAAAAATAATAGCTTACTTTGGAAAACGAAGACTGATCTTCGAGGTAGTGGGTGTCTTAGCACATAAGGGGCAGATGATGTTCTTTAACTTTGATGAGCAAATCTATGTTCCCATAACCACTGTGATGAAGAGAGCAGCGGGGAAAAGGTATGTAGATTTATATCTGATTCAGGCAAAAGATGCCGACAAGGCAGAAAGTGCCGCTATGGAAGTGGAGTTTCTCCTTACCAGAAAGCTGAAGGACCCTGATCTTTTTCGCATAAGAAGCCAGGAGGAAGTCATCGAGACCGTCAAGCAGATAACCTCTACCATGATACTTATGCTGGCAGGGATAGCGGGGATTTCTCTTGTGGTAGGTGGGATTGGCATAATGAACATCATGTTGGTCTCGGTGACGGAAAGGACAAGGGAGATAGGAATCAGGAAAGCTCTGGGAGCAAAAAGAAGTGATATATTACTACAATTTTTGATCGAAGCCTCGGTGATAAGTTTTATCGGAGGAGTGGTTGGATTGTTCCTGGGTTGGATAGTTTCAGCTGTTGTATCTCACTTTACCGGTTGGCCAATCATCATCTCCCCCCTTTCCATCGTCCTTGCCTTTGGATTTTCTGTGGGAATAGGCCTTATCTTCGGAATTTATCCTGCCAGAAAGGCAGCTCTTCTGAATCCCGTGGAGGCATTGCGATATGAATAGGGAGGAAAAAATGAGGTATAAAAGGGTCTATCTACTTTTTTTGACTTTGATCACCACATGCATTGTGCTGTTTGGACTGAGGGCAGCTGAATTTCCAGCTTATGCCAATTCCTTCCGGAACACACTGGAAAGCGAAGAAGGTGCCCTTCCTGCCTTAGAGAGGGAAATTATTAAGGTTTCGGAGAGGGTAAAGCCGGCGGTGGTAAACATCAGCACCGTGCGGATAGTAGCTGACTTCTTCTTCAATCTCGTTCCCCAGGAAGGAGTAGGCTCAGGAGTAATCTTCGATCGCAGAGGATACATACTTACCAATGAACATGTAATTCATGGGGCCAAGGAGATAAGGGTCACCTTGCCCGATGGCCGAGAATTTAAAGGAGAGCTCGTAGGAGCAGATTCTATGACGGATTTAGCCGTAATAAAGATAAATGGAGAGAATCTGCCGATAGCCGAGCTTGGTGATTCGGAAAAGGTTAGGGTGGGAGAGTTCTGCATAGCTATTGGAAATCCTTTCGGGCTGGAAAGCACGGTGACCTTTGGGGTGGTGAGTGCGACCGGCAGGTCCATCAGAACCGAGCCAGAGAAGTTGTTGGAGAACTTAATTCAGACCGATGCGGCGATTAATCCCGGAAATAGCGGAGGAGCATTGATCAATCTGAAGGGGGAGATAATTGGCATCAACACGGCGATCATTCCTTATGCCCAGGGGATAGGGTTCGCCATTCCCATTAATACAGCTAAGGTGGTTGCGGAAAGCTTGATCAAGTACGGGAGAGTGATAAGACCCTGGCTCGGCATCTATTATCTTCCTCTCACTCCGCAGGTTGCCTCCCGCCTCAGGCTTTCCGTTGAGTATGGCATTTACATAATTTCGGTAGTCCCCGGTGGACCGGCGGACAAGGCCGGTTTGATGAAGGGGGATATCATAGTAAGATTCAATGGTCAAAAGATCAGGACAGCTGAGCAGCTGAGGGATGCTCTCCTCAGAGCAGGGGTAGGGAAAAGGGTGTTTCTGACCGTTCTCAGGAAAGGGAAGATGAGATTTTTCGAGTTAACCTTAGAGGAGAGGCCACAAAGATAGAAAGCTACCTTTTCTCGAGGTAAATTGTCCTGGTGGGGAAAGGAATCTGAATTCCCTGGGCCTGTAGCTTCTCATAGGAGAGGGAGATAAACTTATCCTGCACCTCAAGCCTCCTTTTATAGTCATTGATCCAGAAGACTACCTCAAAATTGAGGGAAAAATCAGCCATTTCTGTAAAATAGACCTGTGGCGCTGGATCTTTCAAAATTTCCTCTATTTCTTCAGCACATTTCAGGAGAGTTTGTTTGACTTTGCTGATATCCGAGCCATAGGCTACCCCTATTTTTATTCTCCTCTTAAGGCAGATTTCAGGACGACCATAATTGATGATCTTGCTATTCATCAGGCTGCTGTTGGGAACGATGATTTCGTTTCCCTCATCAAATGACTTTATCCGGGTGGACCGCAGGCCCACATCTATGATCTCTCCCGCCTCTCCAGTTTCAAGCTCAATGAAATCCCCTATCTTAAAGGACCCGTCGATGATGAGGGCTATTCCTCCAAATATGTTAGCTAAGGTAGTTTGTAGAGCTAAACCTATGACTATACCGGCAATTCCCAGGCTGGCCACTAAGGCGGTAACCCTCACTCCCCACAGGGCCAGAATGAATATGACCAAAAGGATGAGCATTACGAAGTTCAATAACTTTCTGCTAAGGGCTATTAAATCCTTTTGTCTGATAGTGCCAATGACATCTTTGGCCTTGCTCAGGTATGTCTTGATGAAGAGGTTAAGGAAAAAGGCGACCAGGTAACACGAGATGATTAAAATTATGGAAACTATTATCCTGGATAAAACCCCCTTAACCAGAACTGGTAAGGGAAGAAAGTTGATGGCTATGGCTGTGCCAGCAAGAAGAATAAGATAATATACCGGAGCGTTTATCCTGGAGAGGATTATGTCATCAAGTCGAGTAGGGGTTTTTCTTGCCCACCGGATAGCAGTGTAGGTGATGAGGCGATAAATTAGCTTTGCTCCTGCAAAGAAGATGATAAATGTAAAGGCGGCCTTAAAATAAGGATTGATTAAAACTGACCTAACAAGTTCCATGGCGGTTGTCCTTTTAATGAATAAACTGTAGCTACAAAGCTTGTCTTGCTATATATAGTGGAAAATTTTTGACCAGGGTCGAGTGCTAAATATATTTAGCTGGTAACTATTATACAAGTTTCTTTTATCTTATGCAAATAGAGGTGAGGTTAAGGTTTTACCTGTGGGTAACTTCGATTTCAACTTGAAAGATTTGATAAAATTTGGCATAATAATATCGATGTTGTGAGTTTGCTCGCAGTATCTGATTTTTCTCAATTGAGTGCTATCTCATTGCATTTTTAAAACAAAAGTGATAAAATGAAAAAGAAAACCAGGGGGCAAATAGAAGCTAAGATCAGCGAGACAATGATAAAGTTTGAAAAGGAATTTATGGGCAGAGGTCCTGAAGAGGCCAAGACCTGGATATTTAAAGATTTAATCCTTGTGCGCCTGAGAGGTGTTTTAACCCCTGCTGAAGAACGGCTTACTAAGACTCCTCAGGGTAGAGAGTTGATAAAGAAGGTCCGAAGGGAATTAGTGGAGAATGCCAGGTGTCTTTTAGAAAAAATTATCTTTGACATCACCCAGGTAAAGGTAAAAAGTCTTCACACCGATATCAGTACGAAGAGTGGAGAGAGGATTATTGTTTTTACCTTGGAAGAAAATTTAGAGGAAAAATTGACTAATGCTTGAGTTTTGCTATAACTTAAGCGACCGAAAGCAGATTGGGCAGAGCCTCGGCTGAGGAGCTGTCGAATAGGCTGATGCATAAAGCATCAGCTTTTTTTATATAAAAGGAGGAGAAAGATGGGATTGGAGATATTGGAGGGGAAATGTCTTTCAGGACATCTCGAGAGGCTAACAGATCTTAATAACGAAAAAATTTTGGAATTTGTTGCCAGGTATGCTGAAGTTTGTGATCCGGATTCTATATTTGTGAGAACAGATTCCAAAATGGATGCAGAATATATAAGAAAAAAGGCAATAGAATCAGGCGAGGAGAAGTCCTTAAAGATAAGAGGTCACACTGTCCATTTTGATGGACTTTATGATCAAGCAAGGGATAAGGAAAATACTAAATTCTTGATCACTCCGGACATGAAATTGAGTGGACTTAACTGTATGGATAGAGAGGAAGGTTTAAAGGAGATGCAGCAGCTTCTTAAAGGCATAATGAAGGGCAAGCAGATGCTTGTCCTCTTCTTATGTCTTGGTCCAGTAAATTCTGAGTTTTCGATTTATGCAGTTCAGCTTACCGACTCCTGCTATGTTGCCCATTCTGAAGACATTCTTTACCGACCAGCCTACAAGATCTTCAAGGAAAATCCAGATATAGAGTTTTTCAAATATGTCCATTCTGCTGGCCAGCTTGATGAAAATAAAACCAGTAAAAATATAGATAAAAGGAGAGTTTATGTAGACTTCCTGGAGAATACCGTATATAGCATCAACACTCAGTATGCTGGAAATACTGTGGGATTGAAGAAGCCTTCTTTAAGATTGGCGATAAGAAAAGCAGATAAGGAAGGCTGGTTAGCGGAGCATATGTTTGTAATGGGAGTATTTGGTCCGGATAAAAGGAAGACTTATTTTACAGGAGCATTTCCTTCTTTCTGTGGCAAGACTTCAACCTGTATGGTGGAAGGTGAGGCAATCTTAGGAGATGACATTGCCTATCTGAGGAGAAGAGGAGAAAAAGTCTATGCGGTAAATGTAGAAAGAGGAATTTTTGGGATAATCAAGGATGTGAATCCTGAAAATGACCCCTTGATCTGGGAGGCTTTGAACAAGGAAGGCGAGGTTATATTTACCAATGTTCTGGTGAAGGATGGGATACCTTTCTGGCAGGGAGGTAAAGGAAAGCCTCCCGAGGAAGGCATAAATTTTTCAGGAAAATGGTATAAAGGCAAGCTTGATGCCCAAGGAAAAGAAATTCCTTTTGCCCATCTTAATGCGAGATATACCATAAGGTTAAATGCTTTAAGAAATTGTGATTCAGAGCTGGACAACCCTGAGGGAGTGCTGGTTAAGGGAATAATTTATGGAGGCAGGGATTCTGATACCTGGCCACCAGTGTTTGAAAGCTTTGACTGGGCTCATGGGGTGATTACAATTGCAGCTTCCTTAGAATCTGAGACAACTGCGGCAACCACAGGAAAAACGGGGATTAGAAAGTTTAATCTCATGGCAAATCTGGATTTTCTCTCCATCCCCATAGGTAAATATATAAAGAATCATTTAGATTTTGCAAGATGTCTAAAAAAGCCTCCCCGTATTTTTGGAGTCAATTATTTCTTGAAAGATGAGGGGGGAAATTATTTGACTGGAATGCTGGACAAGAGGGTCTGGTTAAAGTGGATGGAAAGAAGGGTTCACGATGAATTGGGTGCAATAAGGACGCCGATTGGTCTTTTACCCCAATATGAAGATTTAAGGAGGCTATTTTCAGAAGTTCTTGATAAGGATTATTCCGAAAAAGATTATGAGAAGCAGTTTTCTCTAAGGCTACCGGAAAATATCGCCAAGGTCGAAAGGATTGAAGAAATTTATCGGAAACTGCCTGATATACCCCCTGTCCTATTTGAGTGCCTTGAAGCACAGAAGAAAAGATTGCAAAGGGCAAGAGAAGAGTACGGTGATTACGTGCCTCCAGAAATTTTTAGAGGAAAAGGTGAGTAGTTATGAAGGAGGACACTTTAAGGTGCACAAACTTTGTAGATCTGGAATTCTTTAAAAGGGGGAAAGTCAGGGATATATATGATTTAGGAGACAAATTTTTAATCGTCTCCACAGACAGAATCTCCTGTTTTGATGTTGTGCTGCCTACTTGCATCCCATACAAGGGTAAGGTCCTAAACTTTCTTTCTGTATTCTGGTTTGATTTTACCGAAGATATTGTGTCCAATCATCTCATCAGCGCCAAAGTAAGGGAATTTCCTGAAAGACTCCATAAATATGAGAAGGTATTGAGGGATCGTTCTATGCTGGTTAAAAAGGCAAAACCCATTCCAATTGAATGTGTAGTGCGGGGTTACTTAGCAGGCTCAGGTTGGAGGGAATATCGGAGGACTCAGTCTATCTGTGGTATAAAACTACCAGCTGGCTTAAAAGAGGCAGACAAACTTCCTGAGCCCATCTTCACACCGGCAACCAAAGAGGAGGCTGGCCACGATGTAAATGTAACTCAGGAGTATGTCGAAAAGAAATTCGGCAAGGAGATAGCTACTAAATTGAGGAATTTAAGCATTAATCTTTATAAAAAAGCTTCCGAGTTTGCTGAAAGTAAAGGGATAATCATCGCGGATACAAAATTTGAATTTGGTTTTTGGGACGGGAAAATTATTCTCATCGATGAGTTACTTACCCCGGATTCCTCCAGATTCTGGCCAAAAGATGACTACGAACCAGGAAGGCCCCAGGTTAGTTTTGATAAGCAATTTGTAAGAGATTGGCTTGAAAGCATTGGCTGGGATAAAAATTCCCCTGCTCCAGAACTACCCGAACCGGTAGTGGAAAAGACCACCCAAAAGTATCTGCAGGCGTTAAAGATGCTTACTGGAAAGACGATAAGTTGAGATCATTCTATTCTTGCAATTTCTCATTTTAGCTTTTTCCCTCCTCGATTTTGCACTCACCTTTCCAGATATGATGAGTTAAAAGCCAACTGCGATTCAATCATTTCCTTGAAGTAAATAAAGGGGGGAGCGAAGCGTTGAGGGGGTCATTCCGAAGGAATGGGCACAAGCCTATGTTCCCCCCTCAAGTGTCGTTTTCTTGACAATCTATGGAGAGCCTGTAATATAA
>QMPZ01000021.1 GCA_003648815.1 Candidatus Aerophobota bacterium
ACTCACTCCTTCGGAATAACCCCCTCCAATATAGGTCTCTTTCCCTATTAAGATATGCTGGAGGCAAACTTATCTACTTTCAACAGGGGAGGCAGCGAGCGAAGCGAGCGTTGGAGGAAAGATTCCGAAGGAAGATCCCCTCCAATACAGGCCTGCTTCCCCCTTCTAAAACAAGTAGCATCTTTCACCCTTCACCCTTCACTCTTAACTCCTCACCCTTCACCCTTCACCTCTCACTTCACCCCTCACTCTTAACTCTTCACTCTTAACTCTTCACTAAAATATGGATTTGACAAAAAAGGCAGACGGTGGTATTACTTAAAGGAGAAAAAAATTCTTTAATAATTAAGGATGCCAATGCAGTATCTTTCATCATCGGGCAGCATCTCATCGCACTTTTCTCAAAAAAACATCCGAGGTTCAATCGCTAATTTGAATTTGTTTTTATCTGTCTCATCTAAGGGGGACTAACAATCAAGGAGAACAAACGCACTGGAGGAAAATATGATCAGGCCTTATGGTTTACCCATCGAAAGGTTAAACGAGGGAAAACCCATCATTGTTCCAACGGATAACTGGTGGGAAGACGGGACAACTTTCAACCCTGCAGCTCTTTATCTGGAAAGGTCTCCCGTTAATGACCCGATAATTAAGAAACTACTTCCCGGGCGAAGTCTGGACGAGCCAAAGCTAAGAAGCGGGGTTGTGGCGGTGTTCTACCGTGCTCAGCCGCGCGAAGATCCAGGTTTTCCATTTCCTCGTTCATTTATGGGATTGGCTTTGTTCACTCCAGAACTTGAGCTACTTGAAAGATATCCAGAACCGGTCATTAAGCCTGAAGAACCTCCGGGATACGATTACGTTGGGGTTGAGGATGCAAGGATAACCAGGATTGGTGAAACTTTCTACGCATTGTATTGTGGGTTTGATGGAAAAAATATGAGGATTTGTATGGCTTCCTCCAGAAATCTTCTAAACTGGGAAAAGCTGGGATTGGCTAAGGGAGAAATTAACCTTTCGGACAACAAAGATGCCGTCCTCTTTCCAGAAAAGATAGAAGGTCATTATTTTATGCTTCATCGTCCGATGGTGGGCAGGCTTTCGGATTTCAGTATACATCTGGCGATAAGTGACCTTCCAACCGGGGTATGGAGGGATTGTGGGATGGTGCTCCATTCCTTTGATAACCCGGTATGTAACGATTCCTGGGTTGGTGCCGGCCCTGTTCCTGTTTCCTTAGGGAACAAAAGATTTTTGGTGTTTTACCATACCGGAAATTATCTAAAACCCAACAACCGAAGAGAATATGATATGAATGCCGCTATCTTTAATTTTCAGAACTTCTCACTGGACAGTCCTTATGCCATAGTTGAGTCACGAATTGAGCCCTTAATGGTTCCCGAAACGGAATATGAGAAAAACGACTCCGTCTCATTGGATATCGTCTTTCCGGAAGGTTGCTATGAATATCGCGATGAAATATACATCCTCTATGGAGCAGGGGATAGGTTTGTTTCTGCGGCAAAGGTCAACAAGAAGATTCTAATAGAGCATCTTGAAAAAAGTGACAGTTCAAATCCTTTTCTCAAGGGGAATTAGTTAAGTTTTGCCAGGAGCGAGCTGAATGAATGCACAGCCTTCAGGGAGCATCAAAAGGGTCGAATTAATGCCAAATATTCCATCGCCTTTCCAGATGAGAGATTGGAAAGCCTTAAGTGAGGCATACGATGAGTTTATCTTCAATTTCAATCTTACCGGAGATTTTCTTCCCTTAATCTGGTGGGATAAGTCGCACCAAAACTTTGAAAGGGATACCTTCGGCCTGCCATCCTATGTCGGCGACGTAAGGCGAGGAAGGGATGGCTTTCAAGAGGCGATTAACTGCATGGCAGCAGTGCTCGGCGCAACCCTCGTCGGGATCGACAAGAGCAATCAGAACGGTCAAAATTGGGTTCTTATGTGCGAGAATTACTACAACATCGATAATGGAGAATATTTGTTTCTGAACACTACCAATTGGAAAACTGGACGTAGCTTTTGGTACGAAATTCTGCCCAACATTCTCTTCTATCAACTTGCTTATTATTATCCTGATTGTGGAAGCTTCCAGGAGGAAATACGCCTTGTGGCCGAAAAATGGTATGAGGCCTGTGTTGTCATGGGCGGCAGGATTAGTCCGTGGAAGGTTCCGGATTTTAACTGGACGGCCTTCAGTTTCAGCGACAAAAGACCTGTCTATAACGGAAGATGGCGGCAGCCGGATGCGGCGGCAGGGATTGCCTGGCTGGAATATATGGCTTACGTCAGGTGGGGAAAACCCGAGTATTTAACTGCTGCGGAGTGGAGCATGCAATTCCTGCAGGAGCGAGGGGAAAATCCCTTCTATGAGGTCCTGCTTCCCTACGGTGCTTATACTGCGGCAAGGATGAATGCAGAAACTGGCCGAAGTTATGATGTCCAGAAGCTCCTTAACTGGTGCTTTGATGGAGATAGCACTTCTCGTCCAGGTTGGGGAGTTATAGCTGAAAGGTGGGGAGATTATGACTGTTATGGTCTTGTCGGAAGCATTACCGATGGTGGTGGTTATGCCTTTGCGATGAACACCTTTCAGATGGCAGCTGCCCTCGTTCCCCTGGTAAGGTATGATAGTCGTTTTGCTCGCGCTATCGGCAAATGGATGCTTAACGCGGCAAATGCTGCTCGCCTTTTCTATGCCAGCTTTCATGATGCCAGGCATCAGTCCTGCGGATTTTGGAAAGGCGATCCAGACCATCTCATCGCTTATGAGGGACTACGCAAGGTGTGGGATGGCAAAAGTCCCTACGCTACGGGTGATGCAATCAGATATGGCTGGGGAGCAACTGATTTTGGTCTTTATGGTTCCTCACACGTGGGCATTTTCGGTGGGATTATTAATCGCACCAATGATGAGAAAATTTTAAAGCTGAATTGTCTGAAAACCGACTTTTACCATGACAAAGCCTATCCCACTTATCTTTACTACAACCCATATAGAACCGAAAAAACCGTGGAGATAGACGTTGGTTCAGGACTAAAGGACCTCTACGATGCAGTCACTCATAGTTTTCTTAAAAAGGGCATCTCTTCTCAAGCCTCTTTTGTGCTTGCGGCAGACTCTGCCGCTGTCGTGGTCGTCGTTCCTGCAGAAGGAAAAGTTACTTATGAGGATGAGAAGATGCTCATCGATGGCGCTATCGTGGATTACGCAGCAGAAAGGAGATCTACCTGAAAGTTTTTACCTGAAGGGCTAAAAAAAGAGCCATGAGGAGGTGAGGGTAGAGAGGCTATTGGCTTGGGAAAGGAAAGTTTTCTGAAAAGGAGAACTTGAAGGATTAATTTCCCTTTCAGGAGCTTTCCGGAAGGTTAGTCTAAGATGGCAAGGGGGTAAGATGATGCGAAGGTCAATAGCGATGTTGTTAAGTGGGATAATATGTCTTTTGGGGGTTAGCCTGGCGTTTTCCCAGGAGACAAGGGTGTATTCAACCTTAGCAGATTACGAGAAGCTTACCGGAAGGAAAATTGAAAAATTTAGCGAATCTCCCATGCTCAGGATAAAGGTAGCAGCGGGGATACTTCCTCCGGCAGAGGAAAGGCTTCCTGAGGAGCCCTCAGTTATAGAGCCATTAGAGGAAATTGGACAATACGGAGGAACACTGCATTATGTGCCGCCTGGCCGCCTCAGAGATGTAAGAAACCACGGGCTATTCATGCGTTCTCAAGATGGCGCAAAGATACTTACTGATATAGCTAAGGGTTATGAATACTCTAAGGATTATAAAACTCTCACCATATACTTAAGGAAGGGAACTAAATGGTCAGATGGAGCGCCATTTACTGTTGATGATATTCTTTTCTGGTGGGAAGACATAATGCTGAACAAGGAACTGAATCCTGCAGGCCCGGCAAAGGAATGGAAACCGGGAGGCAAAGTAGCTGAATTTGAAAAAGTGGATGATTATACACTTAGCATACATTTTGCTGCACCTAACCCTGCTCTGATGGCTAAATTAAGTCATCCCTATGGAGCAGCGCAAGCACATTTCTTCGATCCCAAACACTACCTCAAAAGATGGCACATAAAGTACAATCCAGAGGCGAATGAATTGGCCAAAGAGGAGGGTTATGAATACTGGTGGCAGGCGCTGCGTTACCACGAGGGAAAGTGGGAGACGCACAAGCGTATAGGTCTTCCCACTCTTAGCTCGTGGGTGGTAACCAAGATAACACCTTCCTACATGGTAGCTGAGAGAAATCCTTACTTCTGGCAAATAGATGCTGCCGGCAATCAGCTTCCTTATATCGACAAGCTTTTTGTCCTCAACATCGAAGATCCGGAAGTAATCATCATGAAGGCAATCGCCGGGGAGCTGGACTTTGTGCAGGGATATGAGCTACTGCCGATGGAAGATTATCCCCTTTGTAAGGAAAGCGAGGAGGAAGGTGGCTACCGGGTTCTTCTCTACAGGGATTTTAAGTCAGACGGGATGATTTCAATTAATCCCCTTACTCCGGATCCGGTCCTGAGAAAAATTTTCCGGGATATTAGATTCAGGCAGGCACTCTCCTTGAGTATCAATCGTGAGGCCATAAACGATGCTGTCTTTTTTGGGCTGGCAAGGCCCGGTCAATGGGCACCCCTTCCGGCGAGCAGTTTCTATAAAGAGGAGTGGGGTAGATATTACGCTGACTACGACGTAGAAAGAGCTAATGCCCTTTTGGATGAGATGGGCCTGAGGTGGGATTCAGAACACAAGTATCGTCTAAGACCAGATGGCAGGACGTTGGAGATATTGCTTGAGTCGGGACATGGAAGCAAGGCGGAGGCGACAATGGAAGAGCTATTAGCAGCGCAGTGGAAGAAAATTGGAGTTAAGTTGGTTGTCAGGACGGAAAAATGTGTCCATGAGCGACTAAGACAAGACCTATGCGAGCTTCTCACCACAGCTCCTACAAGCACAGGATGGGTGGACTTAGCACTGGGAACGCCAGAGCCGTATTTCTGGGGACTTGGAGAAGGCTGGAACAACTGGCTTACGAGTGACGGAAAGACGGGTAAGGAACCTCCAGATGAATGGAAGGAGGTTAAAAAGTGGGTTGATAAATCGCTTACCCTTCCTCCTGGTAGCAAGGAATGGATTGATCTGAAACAAAAAATATGGGACTTTAGAGTAAAGCAGCTCTGGATAATTGGGATAGTGGGACAGGCTCCGCTATTCAATTTAGCAAAGAACTATGTGAGAAATGTTCCTGAGGAAGGCATGTTCGGTTGGGCTACGGGTATGGATATAGTTCAGCGACCACAACAATGGTTTATAAAAAAATAAAGGATTAAAAAAGGGGACCCTGCCCATTCTTTCAGCAGGGTCCCCTTCGTCAAGGGAAAACGATGTTAATTTATGTTATGCGACGATTTCTTTATATGGCTGTTATCTTGTTGTTGCTGTCCGTTGTTGCTTTTATCATCATTCAACTTCCTCCAGGTGATTACGTAAGTGCTTATATAGCTGAATTAGAGACCATGAAGGGCGAGAGGATGGAGGAGGCAGAAATTATTGCGCTGAGGAAAGCCTACGGCGTAGATCAGCCCATATATATCCAGTACTTTAAGTGGATAAGGAAGCTGCTCCGTGGAGATTTTGGAATATCTTTGCAATGGCAAAGACCGGTAATTGATTTAATAGCCGAGCGATTACCTCTGACAGTGATGATATGTGCTCTTGCCACTGTTTTTACTTATGCTATGGGTGTTCCCATAGGAATTTACTCAGCTATTCGTCAGTATTCCGCTGGCGATTACTTTTTTACCGTGGTTGGCTTTATCGGTCTGGCTGCGCCCAATTTTCTTTTAGCTCTTATATTAATGTTCCTCTTTTACAAATATCTTGGCCTCAGTGTGGGTGGTCTTTTTTCCACCCAGTATATGAACGTACCCTGGAGCGTGGGAAAATTTATAGATATGGTAAAGCATCTTCCCATTCCCGTGATAGTTATCGGCACCCCGGGGGCAGCTGCTCTAATTCGCACCATGCGGGGATGTCTTCTGGATGAGCTTCACAAACAATATGTTATCACCGCTCGAGCCAAGGGAGTTGCCGAAAGGACTCTTTTGTTTAAATACCCGATAAGAGTAGCCATTAACCCTATAGTCAGCACCATAGGTTGGACACTTCCCTGGCTTGTCTCTGGAGGAACCATCACAGAGATAGTGCTTAGCCTGCCTACTACAGGGCCTTTGCTTTTTCAGGCATTGTTGAAACAAGATATGGAATTGGCCGGAAGCATCATCATGTTTTTATCCTTTTTAACTGTGATAGGCACTTTTATTTCTGACATCCTTTTAGCTTTGCTGGATCCTCGGATTAGATATGAGAGGTCAACTTGAGGAGGTCTTGCAAAACCATGAAAAAAGAAAAGAGAAAAATTGGTGCAGAGGAAAAATTTTATGTGGCTACACAGTGGCAGCTTATGTGGAGAAAATTTAAAAAGCATAAGCTGGCCATACTGGGAGGGACCATATTAGTTATTTTTTATGTTCTGGGCACATTTTGTGAGTTTTTTTCTACTCAGGATTTATACAAGCAGCATTTAGGATATATCCACGCTCCTCCTCAAAGGATTCGCTTCTTTCATGAGGAAGGATTTCATCTTCGTCCTTTTGTCTATGGTTTGAAGAGAAGGCTTGATCCAAGGACCCTTCGCAGGACATACGTTGAGGACAAAACCAAAAAGTATCCCATCTACTTCTTTGTCCATGGTGATAAGTATAAGCTCTGGAACTTATTCCCCACGGATGTGCATTTCTTTGGAGTAAAAGAAGGGACAATGTTTTTATTCGGGACAGACAAATTAGGACGGGATTTGTTTTCCCGCAATCTTTACGCCGCCCGCATTTCTCTATCCGTAAGTCTGATAGGAGTAGCTCTCAGTTTTGTCCTGGGATGTATATTGGGAGGAATATCCGGATATTTCGGGGGAAGAGTTGATATGGCTATCCAGAGGGTTATAGAGTTTTTAATTTGCATACCAACCATTCCCCTCTGGATGGCTCTAAGTGCAGCTCTACCAAAAAAGTGGTCACCAATTAAAGTTTACTTTGGCATCACTATTATCCTCTCCATTGTGGGTTGGTGTGGCTTAGCCCGGGTGGTAAGGGGAAAGCTTCTGGAATTAAGGGAAGAGGACTTTGTCATGGCGGCTAAAATTGCCGGGGCAAGTGAGTTAAGAATAATAGTCAACCATCTTCTTCCCTCATTTTTAAGTTACCTCATAGTAAGCCTGACCCTGTCCATACCAAATATGATTCTGGGAGAGACCTCTTTGAGCTTTCTTGGCTTAGGGATTCGCGCACCAGCGGTGAGTTGGGGAGTTCTCCTGCAAAATGCTCAAAACGTGCGAACGGTTGCTCTTCACCCCTGGCTCCTCATTCCAGGTCTTTTCGTCATCATCACTGTCTTAACTTTTAATTTCTTAGGCGATGGCCTCCGGGATGCAGCTGATCCTTACAAATGATTTGAAGGAGTGGCTGGTGACATTTAACCCTTCACTCTTCACCCCTCACCCTTTACTCTTTACTCTTCACTCTTTACTCTTCACTAAATTGACAGAGGGATAAATTTTATGTATTGTATAGGCATAGGAATGGCTCTTTGCCTTAAGCAAGGATTTTCTTCTGAAGATAAAACAGCTACTCATTGAAATGGGTGGTATTTAATCCTTTACGCTTCACCTTACGGCGGTTGAAATGTCTTCGACCATTCCTTGCGGAATGACACCGCCTCGTTTTCATCTTTGATGGCAAAAGGACATTGCCGGAAGAATTTATCAAAATTTGTGACATATCTCCGGTAAGATCAACAAATAGGAAAGTAGGATAAGATGGTCAGAGGTAAAGGCAGGACAGCTCTGACATGGTTATGTGACGTAATTTTAGTGAACCTTGGAATAATTTTGTCCTTCTTAATCCGTTTCAGTGGTAAAGTACCGTCGACAAACTTTCGTGCCTACCTTAACATTGCCCTGTGGGTTAGCCTCATCAGCGGCTCAGTTCTTTATTTTTCCGGCTTATATGAGGAGGTTGAGGAGGAGTCCTCCTTTGACATCTTCTATAAGATTTTCATCAGCGTGAGTTTAAGTTCAATTATTATAGTTGCCTTAAGTTTTTATCTACGCAATCTTCCCTTTCCCCGCACCGTCTTCGTCATAGCCTGGATACTGGAGATCTTGCTTATCTCTGCCCATCACTCATACCTTTTTTATTCCCGCCAGAGAAAGATACCTCCCAAAAGGCTTCTGGTAATAGGGACAGATGAAGAGGAGTTCATAAGAGAAAGCAAAAGACAGAGCTCCCCCAAGTATGAGATTGTGGGTCTGGTGAACGCAGATGCTGAAGTAGAAAACTTAAAAAGAACAATAAGAAAAGGAAAGGTGCAAGGGGTGATTATCTCTGATTTGAGTTTAGAGCGAAGCAAACTCCTGGATATTATCTTCGGCTGCCAGCAAGAAGGTTTAAGTGTTTATCTTCGACCGGGGTTATACGAGGTCATGATGGGAAGGTTAGAGATGACCCATATAGGGGATATTCCTCTGATAAAGCTAAAGGATGAGCCTCTCAAGGGCAGGGATAAGGCTCTAAAAGGTATAATGGATTTTTCTCTTTCTCTATTGATTCTTCTTTTCTCTTCTCCCCTTTTGTTCCTAATTCCTCTTCTTATAAAGATGGAGTCAAAAGGTCCTTTTCTGTACAGGCAAAAAAGAGTGGGGGAGAAGGAAAGGATTTACGAGATATATAAGTTTCGCTCCATGATTGAAAACGCAGAGGAGAGGACGGGTCCCATATTAGCTAAGGATACCGATGAGAGGGTAACTAAGGTAGGAAACCTCCTCAGAAGAACTCATCTGGATGAGCTGCCTCAGCTTTTTAATATCTTAAGGGGAGAGATGAGCTTAATTGGACCGAGGCCGGAAAGGCCGGTATTTGTAGAGGAGTTCAAGCGTAAAATCCCGGGCTATTCCAGGAGATTTATGGTTAAGCCGGGAATTACCGGTCTTGCTCAGCTATACGGTAACTATGATACCTCTGCTGAAAAGAAGATAAAATATGACATAGCCTACATTAATAACTGGTCATTAGGGCTGGACTTAAAGATCCTCTTTATGAGCATGGAAATAGTTTTAAGGATGAGAAAGTAAGGATTAAAAATTCACTGATAAAGCCAGCACTTGACCTGATGTCCTTTTTCTATCTCAACTGCTGGAGGGTCTTCTTGTTTACAGATCTTTCTGGCATATCGGCACCTTGGGGCGAAACGACATCCTTGAGGAAAGGACAGGGGATCAGGAACCATTCCCTTGATGACCTCAAGCTTTTGTCCTTTGCCCGCAAGAGAAGGTATGGACCTTAGCAGGGCCTTCAGGTACGGATGGAGAGGGTTGTGGAAGAGGTCATGGGCACTGGCATATTCCATGATCTTTCCAAGATACATCACTGATACGTTATCTGCTGTCTCAGCGATAACTCCCAGGTTGTGGGTTATCATCATAATGGCCATGCCAAATTCTTGCTGAAGCTCCTTCATCAGCTCCAGTACCTGAGCCTGAACGGTTACATCTAAGGCTGTGGTGGGCTCATCAGCGATGAGAAGGTTGGGATGACAGGAAAGAGCCATAGCTATCATGGCCCGCTGGCGCATCCCGCCGCTTAGCTGATGAGGATATTCATTTATTCTCTGTTTGGGTCCAGGAATTCCCACCCGGTCAAGCATCCTGATGGCATGTTCTCGAGCTTCTTGCCTCGTCATATTCCGGTGGGTCATGATGGCCTCGATTATCTGATCCCCAATGGTGTAGATTGGATTAAGGGAGGTCATTGGTTCCTGAAAGATCATGGCTATCTCTCCTCCCCTGATGCTCCTCATCTTTTTCCCTCTCGGATCAAGCTGGACAATATCCAGGCTTTCTCCCTTGTTGTTCTGGTATAAAATGCTTCCCCGGATTATTTTCCCTGGAGGACTGGGTATAAGTTGCATGATGGAAAGGGCGGTAACGCTTTTTCCACAACCACTTTCGCCTACCACACCCAGGGTCTCACCGGACCTTATCTTCAACTCAACCCCATCCACTGCTCTGACAGTTCCCTCATCGGTATAAAAGTAGGTGCAAAGGTCTTTTACCTTGATCAGGTAAGAGTTAGTCTCCATTTTCTTTGTCACCCTAACTAAAATTGCCTTATCCCTTTCAGGGAAAGCTTACGGGCAAAGTGACAGGCCACATAATGCCCATCGCCGATGTCCTCTAAGGGGGGCTCTTTTTCGCCGCAAATCTTCTTGGCATACCGGCATCGAGGATGAAAGGTGCATCCGAAAGGAGGATTTGCCGGGTTAGGAACGTCTCCCTCCAAGAGAATGCGTTCCGGTTTGACGTCCGGGTCAATGACGGGAACAGCGGATACTAAAGCTTCGGTATAAGGATGTCCTGGCCTGTGATAAACTTCCTCTGCCTTGCCTATCTCCACTATCTTTCCCACGTACATTACCGCTATTCGGTCGCTGATGTGATACACCACGCTCAGGTCATGAGCGATGAAAAGATAGGTCAGGTCAAATCGCTTCTGAAGGTCCTCCAGAAGGTTAATCACCTGGGCCTGCACTGAGACGTCAAGGGCTGAGACAGGCTCGTCGGCGATGATAAGTCTGGGATTTAATGCCAGGGCTCGGGCAATTCCTATTCTCTGTCTTTGTCCACCGCTAAACTCGTGAGGATATCTCTTCATATGCCTGGGATTTAATCCTACCAGCTCTAAAAGATCTCTAACTCTTTCCTCTACCTCCTTTCCCCGGGCCACCCCATGGATTATCAAGGGCTCTCCCACTATATCCATGACCGTCATTCGGGGATTTAAGGAACCGTAAGGGTCCTGAAAGATCATCCTCATCTCTTTTCTCAAGCTCTTTAGCTCTTTTTCCTCTAATCTGGTTATATTTTTTCTTTCCCCCTTGCTCGTCTTAAAGTAGACCTCACCCTCTGTAGGCTCTATTAACCTGAGGATACATCTTCCAAGCGTGGTCTTTCCACAGCCACTTTCCCCCACCAGTCCGAGGGTTTCTCCTTTGTGGATAAAAAGGTCAACTCCATCAACCGCCTTCACATATCCCACGACTCGGCGGAAAACACCCCTGGTTATGGGAAAGTATTTTTTAAGGTTCTTTACCTCGAGCAATATCTCATCCCTTTTGTTCACCCCTTACCTCTCATTCCTTATCATCGGTGTGAATAAGGGTCAGCTGCATCCCGCAGTCCATCTCCTAAGAAGTTAAAGCCCAGAACGGTTATCACGATGAATATCCCCGGCATGGCAATCCAGGGATGTCTTCCCAGGGTCTGCAGGTTTTGAGCTTTCTGCAGGAGAACCCCCCAGCTCACCATTGGAGGTTGAAGGCCTAATCCTAAAAAGCTTAAGGTGCTTTCCGCCAGTATCAGCCAGGGAATGGTTATTGTAAGCACTACGATGATGTGACTGAGACAATTGGGAAGAAGGTATTTAAAGATGACCCTTGCATCACTTGCTCCTGCCTCTTTTGCCGAGAGGACAAATTCCTGCTCACGCAGGGAGAGCACCTTTCCCCTTACCTCTCTGGCAAGCGTGGTCCAGCTTAAAAGTCCAAATAACATCATTATGGCGATGAAGACATATAAAGAAGACCAGGTTGGGGGAATGGCGATACTGAGGGCCATCCATAAAGGCAGTTGAGGGAAGCACTGGAGAAACTCGACAATCCTTTGAAGAATCATATCGATGATGCCTCCATAATATGCCGAAATTGTACCCACCATACTTCCTATAAAAGCGCTGAGAGTTGCTCCAAGTAGAGCTATAAGTAGCGAGACCCTTCCTCCTAACAGAATCCTGGACCCCAGGTCCCTTCCATAAGCATCACTTCCAAGAAGGTGTATGGCTCCTCCCTTTTGAACGCCGAAAAAATGCAACCTGCAGGGAATGCCAAAGGGCTTATATTCCCATCCTCTCACGAAGAAATAAACGGGAAACCTTCTACTTTTGTCCTCAGTATAAATCCTCTTCCAGGTCTTAGGGTCAAGCTCTAACTTTAAATTATAGACAAAAGGTCTTAAGTGGAATCTACCCTTATCATCGAAGAAATGAAGTTTTTGAGGAGGGGAAAAGCTTGCGCGGTGCTCACATTTTAAGGGGTCATAAGGAGAGAAAAAGGGAGCGAAAATAGCCAGAACAGCGATAATTGCAATTAAAACTCCACCAATGATAGCTGTTCTACTTCTCTTAAACTTCCTCCATACCAGCTGTATATATGCCTCGCCCTTTACAGGCTTCAAAATGCTAACTTTTTCTCTGGCTTTTTTATCTTTTAACATCAAAGCCCCTTAATCATACCTTATTCGGGGATCTATCCAGGCGAGGATGAGGTCAGATACTAAATTTCCAATCACTAAAACAACGGTTATCATTAAGAGAAATGAGCCAGCTAAGTACGTGTCCTGAAACACAAGAGCGTCGTAAAATGCCGGACCGGTGGTGGGAAGATTTAACACTATTGCGGTAACCATCGTGCCCTGTACTATGTAAGGAAGAGCCACCCCCTGATAAGCGATAATGGGATGGAGGGCATTTACCACGGCATGCTTGTAGAGGACAATCTTTTCCTTCAGTCCCTTAGCTCGGGCAGTGGTCACGTATTGAGCCCTTAATACATCTAAGAGGTTTCCCCTCATTACCCGCATATTTCTGGCAACTCCTGCTACTCCTGAGATTACCACCGGAATCCAGAGGTGCTGAAGAAAATCAACAAATTTGGCCCAATTCCAGGGAGCTAAGACATACTGTGGAGAGTTAAGTCCTCCCACGTGAGGAGCACGGAACACAAAAACCAGCAAATATAACACCACAAGTGCAGTAAAAAACTCAGGAAAGGAAAGGCCGATAAATGCCAGGAAAGTAGCAGCATTGTCCCCTAAGCTATATTGGTGTGTAGCCGAATAAATGCCGATTAGCAGTCCCACTACCGTGGAGATTAGATGAGAGCCAAGGGCTATGATCATTGTCCATTTCAATCTTTCCCAGATTACCTCCTTCGCAGGCCTTCTATATCCAAAGGAATAACCGAAATCTCCCCTGGTAACGATGTTCTTTATCCAGATGAAATATTGCATAATTATAGGCTGATCTAATCCATAGGTTTCTCTCATCTCATCAGCTATCTTCCTTGCTTCTTTCTCGCTCAGGCCCGCCTGGGACTTCAGTCGTGCCTCTATAACAGTCATAAAATCACCAGGAGGAAGTTGAATCACCACAAAACAGACGATACTGACGCTAATTAAAAGTGGAATGACGTAAAGAATTCTCCTCACGATATAGTTTATCATAGGATGATTCTCCACTTAAAAGAGGAGGGAAGGGTATCCTTCCCTCCTCTACTGCCTTTAATATCTATCATCTATTTTTTCTCGTAAGTTGGGATTACCCCTGGAAGCAATTCCGGTGTCTGTTCATTCTTGGGAACCCAAAGCTGCCAGGCACTTTGAGCCACATCAAACCATTCATACATATAGGGTGGGCAACCGGGCGGAATATTTTTCAGTCTCTTGGAAACTGCATTGCCCACTTGCATCTTATACAGGCCAATCGTGTAAAGGTTCTCGGTCCATAAATGTTGAATTTCCGAGAATGCTTCCCTTATCTTTGAAGCAGATCTTTCAGTTTTTAATGAGTTTATCAAATCTCTCAAGCGCAGCTCAAAGGGGAACAGATCTCTTTCCCCCCTTGGTCCAGCCTGGTGAAACGAAGGAGTAATCTCAGTTACAGGTCCAAGATCAGTTAATCTCGTCAGGGGAGTAAGGCACAACACATTATCACGGACTATAGGTATCTCCAATTCTCCAGCGTCGGATAGAGCACTGAAAATTGAACCCTTGACGACTTTAAGAACAGGCTTAATGCCAGCTTCCATGAGACAGGGAACCAAGGCCTCTCCTAAATCCACGGCTGCGGTCTCATCTTCAACAATATGGATTACAAGGGTTAAATCCTGACCAGCTAATGTGCTACCTGCAGGCCACTCCAATATACCATCGCCATCGATGTCCTTAAACCCTAACTCTTTAAGCAAACCTTTTGATTTTTCCGGATCATAAGGATACGAGACGATAGCATCGGGATCATAATATGGGCAATTATCAACCAGACTACCGTAATATGGTGCAATTAGCGGTCCTGGCATAATTGAGTTTGTTATTCCTTCTCGGTCAATAGCATAAGATAAAGCTTTTCTAAACCTGAGATCTCTAAACAATTTTCTCATCGCTCGCTCTCTATCCGTTTTTACTCCTTTGTAAAGTGAAAAATTTGGCGTCAAACTAAACGAGGCGTTATAGCCCACAAAGCGAGCCACAAATTGAGAGTCTGGCCTCCGCGCTTCTTCCAATGCAAAAGAGAAAATCCCGGGTGTTTCTAAGTTGGTATAATCACAACTTCCGGCTATCACGTTTAAGGTCCTGGTTACCCCTCTTCTTCCCTTTTCAATGTAGGCCTCGTTAAAATAGGGAAGTTGCTGTCCTTTTTCATCCACCTTCCAATAATAAGGATTTCTCCTCGCCACTATGAGTCTTGCCGGTTCGAATTTTACAGGTACCCAGGGACCGAGTGTTACCACCGGAAGGCGATCAGGGGGCAGGCAATGAATAAAGCCTTCGTAAGTAGCCTCTGGATTGTGTTTCGGATGATATTTTGCCAGAACATGCTTGGGAGCAGGTGCAAAACCATAGCGACCCATGCGGTAAAAGATGGATAGAGGGAAAGCTGCGCCGAAATGCCACCTGATGGTATAATCATCTACTTTTTCCAATTCGGTTAATTTTCCGTTTATTGTCCACGTGCCTGCGCTGGTGAAGGAGGGTATATGTGGATCTACGATGCAGTCATAATATGTGAACAGCACATCATCAGCGGTGAAGGGTGCTCCATCCGACCACTTGGCCCCTTCAAGCAAATGCATGGTAAGGGTCTTGCCATCTTCAGACCACTCCCAACTGGTGGCCAGGTTTGGCGCAGGTTCGACAGGATTTTTTAGCATCCACATATGTGCGGGCTCCACCAGGCCTTCCCAGACAAGCACCTCGATGCCCCACCAGCCTACTGACAATCCCGCTGCCCAGTTCCAGCCCTCGGTTGGAGAGGCAGCGTAAACTCTCCACTTATCACCATATACACCTGGACCGTCACACATAGCCTTGGACTTTATGACCTGGGGGTTCTTCGGTAGTCTCTGCCTCACTGGAGGAAGCTCTCCTTTGGCCACCGCTAACTCCAATGCCTCGGGTTCGATGTAATGGGGGAGAGCCTTGTATTCCATAATGTCACTGAATTTTTCGAACTTGCCTGCAAAGCTCTCCTGTGCGATTGCCGCTGTTGCCATTGAGGCAGTAAGCGTAAACACCAGCAATATTATTGGAACAAGCTTTTTCATCTTATCCTCCAAGATAACCCGTTTGGACACTTTAATTTTCTCTGAAAACTTCTAATTTAGACAATTACATTTTAGAAGTTTTCTTTTTCCCACTAATGACCTTCTCACCTTTTTCACCTCCGTCGGTCCTATTTTTAGCTTTTTCACAATCTACTTCCCCTTCCTATGTCTGACCGAACTTCATTTCCTTACTTCCTTCTGACATTAATATTTGGTTATATATTGTTATGAAATTTTTGTAATTATTTGATTCTATTATAATGTATTTTGTTTGGATGTCAACATTTGTAGCTCTTTTTGTGTTAACTCCAAAAATCAGGTGATTTTTTAACCAGGCAGGGTGAAAGTAGGGAGTGAAGAGTGAAGAGTGAAGGGTGAAGGGTGAAGAGTGAAGGGTGAAGTGTAAAGAGTAAAGGGTGAAGAGTAAAGGGTGAAGAGTGAAGTGTAAAGAGTAAAGAGTGAAGAGTGAAGAGTGAAGTGTAAAGAGTAAAGAGTGAAGAGTGAAGGG
>QMPZ01000022.1 GCA_003648815.1 Candidatus Aerophobota bacterium
ACATAGTAAAGACACCGAATATGGATAGGATTGCCAGGGAAGGGGTATGTTTTACTAACTGCTTTGTCCAACATACCGTTTGTAGTCCTTCAAGATGCAGCATGTTCACCGGGCTTTACCCTCATACCAACGGTCATAGAACTCTTACCTATCTACTTCAGCCTCATGAGAGGAATCTTTTTCGTGATTTAAAGGAAAATGGTTATTATACGCAATGTTTTGGGAAAAATGATCTTCTTTCGCAAGAGGCAATCTCACTCAGCTTTAACTCAGTTGGAAAATCAGAACTTAAAAGATTTACAAAGCAATTAGAGATAGCTCGTTCTCTATATAAAAATCCCTGGCCCAAAGAGCACAAATACCATAAATCCTTTTATTATGGTAAAATACCTCAAGAGGCAGGCAAAGATTTTAATTGGGCATGTATCCAAAGTGCATGTAATTTTATAGATAACCCTCCCTCGGAGCCATTTTGCCTTTATCTTCCATTAGGACTTGTTCATCCTCCATACAGAGTGGAAGAGCCTTATTTTTCAATGTACGATCGCAAAGATGTTCCCCCTCCTGTCCCAGCTAATTTCTCTGACAAAAGGTCTTTCATGAAGCTTTTGCATCATGCTCATGGAATAAACAGGTTAGATGAAGATGACAAAAGGGAAATAAGAGCTGTCTACTACGGCATGATAACGAAGCTGGATGCCCTATTGGGGATGATTATAGATAAGCTAAAGGAAACAGGAAGATATGAGACTACCGCCATCTTCATTTTTTCCGATCACGGTGATTACACCGGGGACTATGGATTGGTAGAGAAATGGTGGACTGGATTCCAGGACTGCTTGCTCCGTGTTCCCTTTATAGCAAGGGTTCCTGGTTTTCCACCTGTGGGTAAGGTGGAGACAATGATTGAGATGATAGACCTGTACCCTACTATATTGGAACTTGCTGGCATAAAACCGCTCCATTCGTATTTCGGTAAAAGTCTCGTAAGTTTAATGAAGGGAAAGAAGGACAGTTTAAGAGACGCTGTCTTCGCTGAGGGGGGTCATCTTGAGACAGAAGAACATTGCTTTGAACCCGTTCTCGACGGGATATATCACGAGAAGACAACTCTTCCAAGAAAATATGGGCCAAAAGTATTTTCCAAGGCGGTGATGATTAGAACGCGTAAGTTTAAGTACATCTATTGTCCTGATGATATCAATGAATTATATAACCTTGAAGACGATCCTTGTGAACTGCACAATCTTGCCGGCAGACCAGAGACAAAGGAGATAGAGCAGTATCTTAAGGAAAGACTTCTTAGGTGGCTTGTTTGGACTGTAGATACTGTTCCCCACAAATGGGATAAAAGAGGATTTTAGCCTTGAAGTGCACACCATAATATATGTCCCTCCTTCTGTAAGATGCGAATTTTAGAGATTCGAGAGAATCATTAGTCTGTTCTTTAATCTAAACTTTATTAATTAAAAGAAATTTTACAAAATCGTAATTTTATCCAGAAATTGCGTAAGATTTTCTATGGACAGGAAAACCCTTTATGAATATAATTTTTACAAAAGCATAAGCACATAATTTAGTTTCCTTTGAGGTGAGTTAGCTCTTTTATAATATCCTTAATGTAACTAGTTGGTGGAGGGATGCTTTTGTCGCTTTCTAAATCGGTGATTGAGTCACTAGTTTTTAAGCAATAGGCTAAAATAGGGCCGGAGGAGGTGGTGAGGTTAGAAAGGCAAAAGGCCATTAGTCTAACAATGAACGCTTAGATAGGCTGGAGTGTAGCTCTAAAATTAAAAGAGGAGAAAATAAGGGAGGGAGGATATAGAATGATGAAAAAGATAATGGTAATGATTTTAGTGGGAGCTATATGTTTAATGGGAGCTACTACGGCATTGGCTCAGAAGGAATATGTGCCAGGAGCTAAGATATATTCTACCTTAGCTGAATATGAAAAGTTTACCGGAAAAAAGATAGAAAAGTTCCATGAGGCTCCTATGCTCAGGGTAAAGGTCGCTGCAGGAGAGCTTCCACCGGTAGAGGAGAGGCTGCCTGAAGAACCCATGGTGATAGAACCATATGAGGAAATTGGCCAGTATGGTGGAACATGGCATAGAGCATGGTTAGGACTGGCGGATATGTGGGGGCCAGCTAAGCTTATGGAGGTACGAATGATCCAGTGGAATTGGAACGCTAACCAGCTGCTCCCTGATGTCGCCAAGGCCTGGGAAGTATCGAAAGACGGGAGAAGTTTTACCTTTTACCTGAGAAAAGGAATAAAATGGTCGGATGGCCACCCTTTTACTACTGAGGACATACGATTCGAGTGGGAGGATGTAATACTGAACAAGGAACTCACTCCTGCTCGTCGCTCTGCTTGGTTTTATAGTGGTGGGGAACCGGGCAAACTGGAGATTATCGATGATTACACGTTTCGCATCACCTTTAAAGAACCTTATCCGATTTTCTTGTTGGATGCCCCTGACAGACTACGTAGGCTCGTTAACTCTCCCAAACACTATGGGAAACAGTTTCATCCCCGTTATACTCCTGCTGATAAGCTAGAGAAGATGACAAAGGAAGCAGGATTTGATCATTGGTGGCAGCTGTTTTTGGCAAAGATGGGTGAAGGATGGTGGGACACAAATCCTGATCATCCAACTCTTTGGGCTTGGAAGCTCAAAGTACCCGGCACAGCTACGCGCATGATCCATGAGCGAAATCCCTATTACTGGAAAGTGGACCCTCAGGGTAATCAACTTCCCTATATTGACCGGATTACCCATGACTTAGTAGAGGACCCGGATATGATTAACTTCAAAGCTGTAGCTGGAGAAATAGATATGCAGATGCGCCATATACAATTTGCCAACTATACCCTGTTGATGGAAAACCGGGAGAAGGGAGATTATCGAGTCCTGAAATGGAAAAATGACATGGGCTCAGATCCTACAATTTACTTCAATCTGACCTGTAAGGATCCGGTACTGCGCAAGCTTTTTGAAAATGATAAGTTCAGAAAGGCACTTTCTTTAGCCATCAATCGAGATGAGATCAATGAGTTCTGTTATTTAGGAACAGGTGAACCTCGACAGGAATCCTTCATTTCAGGAACTCGGTATTATTCCGAGGAGTGGGAGAAGGCTTATGCTGAATACGATCCAGAGAAGGCCAACGCTCTCCTGGACGAGATAGGGCTAAAATGGGACAAGGATCATAAATATCGGCTTCGACCCGATGGCAAGCCTTTAGCTTTGACCATTGAATTTACGCCAGCATTTGGTCCTTGGCCTGATGCCTGTGAACTGATAAAGGGATACTGGGAGGCAGTTGGGGTTAAGACGTCCATTAAGCCCGAGGAACGCTCCCTTTTCTGGACGAGAATAGACGCAAATGAGCACCAGGTGGTTATCTGGACGGGTATGTGTAGCGCTATTGTGGTGGAGAATATCGGTTGGCTTACCGGTTATACAGCATCAGAATATGACCGCTGGTACAAAAGTGGTGGAGAAGCCGGTGAAAAGCCTACAGGAGATATAGCTAAGCTCTACGAGCTGTGGGATAAACTTAAGGTTACCACTGACGAAAAAGAAAGAGAGCGCCTTGTTAAGGAGATAGTTAATCTTCATATAAAGAACATCTGGATGATTGGTACTGTAGGTGAAACTATACAACCGGTAGTGGTGAAGAACTACTTCCGAAATGTACCTGAGAAGATAATCTGTGCTAATCCTCAGCAAACTCCGGGAAATGCCCAAACGTCACAGTTCTTTATTAAAGTCAAAAAATAGCAAGCGAAGGTAATTAAAGTTAAGGGGGTTCTGTTCAAAAATTGAGCAGAACCCTCATTAATTCCTGTAAGTGGAGTTTATTTATTCTTTTGGATTCGGTCTGAACTCTATTTAACGTAGGCTTAGGCTTTTTATTTTCTAAGGTTTAGGTGTCTGTCCATATATAATTAGTTAACGGACAGATGCTTTTGTTGCTTTCTAAATCAGCGTAGTGAGCTAACAATTTTTAAGGAATGGGCTAAAATAGGGCCGGAGGAGGTGGTGAGGTGAAAGATAAACAGGCCCATTAGCCTGAAGATAAGGAAGGTTTTCTGGAAGAGAAGTGTCGAAAGGACTTTCTCTTTTGGAGCTTTTCTCAAAAGAATGTGCAAAGTGAGCATTGAGTTTTACTCCAGCCTCGGTGCATGAGTAGTTCTTTAAGCGGAATAAGCTGGGTTTTCACCTCTTCGGTGATAAAAGTGCGGGGGATTTTCCGGTGAAAGGCGAAAGTAATCAAATACAATGGGCTCCAAAGATATCTCAGGCAAAGATCCGCAACCTCTATGAAGCTGATGCCAAGGGCATCATTGATGAGAAGTTGATCGATGAAGTCGCTTATGCTCTATATATGCGATGTCAGAGCATATTGGAAGTTACGGAGGCGTCGAGAGGACGGGTGAGGTGCCCGGTGTGTGGTTCTCTAATCCTGCGCCAGGTAAAAGGCAAGGGAAATAAGAACGAGTTGCTTGAATGCAGTAGGTGCTCCTGGCAAATCAGGTGGGAGGACTATCATAAATCCTATAACAAGAAGCAACTTCACGGCGGAAGCGCAGTACATCTGTTCCAGAGATTTGTGGAGCGTCTGCCGCAGACAAGAACTCCCCAGGAGAAGATGATGCTGATTGACACCCTTCTTCATGAATTTCATACGTTCTGTAAGGGCACCTACCTTAAGTACACAAGGCCGGTTGCCGCTAATCTGATTCAGGGAACGGCTACTGAAGTTATCCGGTTCTTAGATAACCTAACTTATGGGGTTAAAAGTCCAGCTCAAAGGAAAAAGGTCAGGGATGCCTGGCGGAAGAAGTTAATGAACAGCACCGTTTTTTCTTACAGCCACCGCTCAAGAAAGGATAGTATCTCCTTACGCATGGCCGCTGTCTCAAAATGACCCGTATTATAGCGGACCAGCTTCCATGCATCCGCAGCATTCTCCTTTGCGTATGCTTTCTTGAGCTCTGCATCAATTCTGTCAAGTCCTTGAGGTGGCGTTAGCCTGTCAAAATTTCCCGCCAGGCTAAGATGAGGTCGCGGAACGATGAGCTTGTTAATATCAGAGGTGGTAAAGTGTTTTAGCAGGCCGGGGACATAATAGTAAATTCCGTGTCCATCAAGTCCACGCGATTCAATTAAAGCTTGAAAATCGGTCAGACAACAAATGTCAATGCACACCTTTATGCGGGTATCCAGTGCTGCAACCCACCAGGCCATGGTGCTACCCATCGATATGCCCATCGTTCCAAGGCGACTGGCATCTACATCTGGACGAGAGACTAAGTAATCGATGGCGCGCAGGCTATCATAAACCATCATCCCCCATAAGACCTGACCCATCCAGAGCATCTGCTTGAAGGTCTCGGACTCAGTGCGACCACGTCTCTCGCCGAAACACCAGGCATCGATGCACAGAGCACAATAACCTTTCTGAGTTAACACCTCAGCATAAGGCGGCTTTTGGAGTGCCTCACGTCCGTATATCAGCTCATCCTTGCCCAGGACATAGTTTCCACCATGAGCGTGATTGTAAAGGATAGCCGGAAACGGTCCCTTCTTATCCCGAGGATACACAAAATAGGCTGGAACAGGCTCAATCCCGTTAAGATCCAGCAGGAGTTTCTCCAAGACGTATGAGGCACGTTTTTCCTCATCGATCTTTGAGACCGATATTTTTCTTTTGCGGTCCGGAAGGTCTCCTAAGAGCTTGTAAAGTTGACCTCGTCTTGCCTCTTTATCAGCTTTAGAATGTTGAGCGGACATCTAACCTCCCTTTCTTAGCTATGTTTTCCATTTGACCGGCTAAAAGCTTAAGATTTGTCAGGAAAGGGTTTGTTTGTCCACGAAGCTGTCTTTCCATTGCTCCTTAAAGCACGCCCATCTCCTTTAATACGGACCGCAGCTCATCTTTTTCCTCAGCGGTTATGTTCTCCATGGGTTCTCTTGTCCTGCCTCCAGGCAGTCCTATCAGGTTCATTGCCTCCTTACACACACTCTGATAAAGAGGAAGGTCAGGTATTGAGAGCTGAGGCGAAAGCACAGTGGGAAGCATGCCGCGCTTCGTAGCAAGCCTACCTATGAACTCGTGATATACGGCTATTTTGTCCATAAGTTCCTTTAACTTGTCAAAATCCCTTTTCATGGCAGCTTTATACAGTCCAACGGCAATTTCTGGAGCAAAGTTGGCCAGCTCGGTGACGTAACCCGGACATCCAAAAAGAGCTTCAAACGGATACATAAGCTGTCCCAAACCACACACTATCACCATATCCTCAGGATCTACCGCTTTTTGCATCCAATAATAGGTTACAGCCTTGGGCGTGTTTTCCTTAACCGCTACAATATTTTCTATCTTTGAGAGCCTTCTCATAAGATCCGGCTCTATATACAGCTTGCTGGTTACCGGGTTATTGTAAATCATAATCCCTATGTCCAGGCTATCAGCTATTTTCTTATAATGCCTGTAAATTCCTTCTTTGGTGACCAAATGATAATAAGGAAGTATGATCATTACCCCATCCGCTCCTATATCCTGGGCATACCTGCTCATCTCAATCGTTGGCTTAGTTCCGGCTCGTCCTGTTCCCACTATCACAGGGAACTCGCCGTTTACCTCCTCGACCACGATCCTGGCCACCCTCTTGCACTCCTCATCGTTCATGGCATAGAACTCGCCCGTGCTTCCCGTGGGGATAAATACAGCATCTTCGCCCTTGAGTTTGTCCACCACGTATCTCACCCCTTCCCTGAGGGCTTCTTCATTGAGCTCTTCCTCCTCATCGAAAGGAGTCATCACCAAATGAAGCACCCCTTTTATCCTCTCTTTTAGCTCTTTCGGTGACGTAGACATACCATCCTCCTTTTAATCGCTTATTTCGCTGAGGTGTGGGAAAGCTCATACTGAAGCTGGAGCGACTTGAGTCTTCGAGAAAAAATCCTGCTCATTTCCCTGGCTCTCAGGGTAAAATATCTTCCCAGATGAGATGAAAGTTCTCTTGCCTTTTCAGGATACTCATCTATGAGGTTCTTCTTTTCCTTAGGGTCTTCTTTTAGATTGTAAAGCTCGCTTCTACCTTCTCCCGGTCTTAAGATAAGGCTCCATTCCTTATCCCTCACGCACCGATGAAGAGACTCATGATAACCGGTCACAATCCAGTCCCTTATCTTCTCCTTTTCTCCCTTGACAACTGGCCAGAAACTTTTCCCGTGCATGGCCTGAGTTTCTACGCCCAGACCCATGATGTCCAGGATGGTGGGAAGAATGTCCGGCATCTGAAGAAGGGCATCGACCCTCTTTCCCGCATAAAGGCCTTCGGGATGTCTGATGAGGAGGGGAATCCTTATGAGCTCGCTGTAAAGGTTATCCGGGGTCTTCATTATGGAACCGTGGTCTCCATGGGGATGTCCATGATCAGAAAGAAGAACTATGAGGGAGCTCTCATGCAGGCCCAGCTCCTTTATCTTTTCCAGGAGAATTCCCACCCACTTGTCCACAAAGCTAACCTCCCCGGCATAAAGACCCCTAACATAGCTTAACTCCTCTTCGCTCATCCAGTCAACTTTCCCATATTTGGGGTGGATCAGCTTTGGCCCTTTATAATTCGGGTCGGTGTACATCTTATCGAAGGGAGAGGGAGGGTCCCAAGGCTCATGGGGATCAAAGGAGTCCATCCAGAGAAAGATGTTTTTCTCCTTATAATTTTTTTCCAGCCATTTTATTGACTCCTTTACCACCTGAGGGATAAAGTAATCCTCCTCTTTTTCAAAGGATTCGGTGTTTTTCAAATATTGCATCAACATGTTCTCCGTTGGGCTTCCCTTCATCGCGGGCTTAGTGTAGTCATCGATGTCCTCGGTCAGCGGACCTGAGACATAGCAGTCAGCTTCCTGACCCCTTATCCAGCTAAAGACGTCAAATCCGCGATGAAAGTTCATATCTGGTTTGAAAAGGTGATAAGTGCTGGCAATTAAGGCTGAGGTGTATCCATATTCCTTGAGGATTTCCGGAAGGGTGATGTCCTCCTTGGTCAAAGGTTGCCAGGGTCTGAAGGGAAGGCTGTTTTGTCCGGTAAAAAGCTCCGTTCTCACCGGAATGGTGGGAAGACCGCTGGTATAGGCATTCTCGAAAAGGATGCTTTCTTCAGCCAGCTTATCGATATTTGGCGTCTTTATCCAGCTATTTCCGTAGCAACCTAAATGATCCTGCCTTAAGCTGTCCAGCATGATCACGATGAGATTCATAAAGGCCTCCTTTCATCTTATTTTGTTCCTGAACAATGGGTCCAACTCAATATAAAGGTAGCAAAAATTCCAAGTTTGTTAAATGACTCAATCCACAGTTTTTCTTCGAAAAATGGAACTTATGAGCCGAACCTTAAGCTTCTTTTAAGGTCTTAAAGATCATCTTTTCCAGAGCCTTTTACCTCCTTATGGTGGGTTTATTCGTTTCTCTTTTGAAAAGTTTCAGATCATGGTAGCCAAATTTTAAGCTTCCTTGCCTTCGGAAGTTCCATATGTTAGAATAGGTTCGTTGGTTATTTGGTATTTTTAAAAAGGAGAGATAAAGGAGGTGAATAAAAAGAATTAGCAGGTAGGAGGATGAACGAGAGGGATAATTAACTAAGGTAATTAAGAAGAAAAGAAGGAGAGAATAATGATTAAAAAAATTTACAAACGTTTATCGGCCTTAAGTGTAATAGTTACCATTTTGTTATTGTTCAACTTGATTGGTCCTGCCTTCAGTTCAGTATCAATCCCGTCAGCAAGTTTTCACGAAGAAGAGCACACAATAACTAATACCCTTAATCCTGGCCTTACCCTGGGTACTGAGGATTCCTCTGCTGAGCTCACTGCGGTAGCAATAACGATTGGAATTGTTCTTTTGGTTATTTGGCTCGCTCATGTCTCTACACCCCCACCGTCTTACACAGAATATAAAGTCGTGACTGTGCCACCGGATGCTACAGTTGAGGTCGACGGAAAAGTGATAGGCAAAAGTCCCTGTAAGTTTAAGCTTCAGGATCCCGTGCATGCTAAAATAGCGGTTAAGAAAGAAGGGTATACAGGGATACAAATAACTCTCACTCCTTCCTCACCCACTACCTTGAATTTTGTGCTTAAGCAGAATCCCCCTGATAGCTTTGTACAGACAGTAGAACCCGCTTGGGAGAGCGTTGAGGTCGCCGAAGGTATAGAATATGACAAAGCGTGGGCGTCGGTGATAGACTTACTGGTAAAGAGATTCGACATTGAGGTCCTCTCAAAAGAGAATGGCTATGTCCGCACAGCCTGGCTTTACACCTGGACAGGTGAAATGAGGAAGGATTATAGAGTGAGGGCAACCGTTAAATTCTCGCAAGATAGATCTAAGATCGAGATAAAATCCGAAGCAAATTACCATACGGGCAAGAATTGGATAATTGGCAGCGATACCGCTCTTCTTGAAACACTAAAAGCAGATATAATGGGAATAACCGGACAGGTGGCAAAATAAGAATTAGAGATTGTTGTAAGGTTATGGGATAACATTAGCATCACTTCCAGCTAACCAAAAGAAGGTGGACAAGTTGAAACTGAGGCCAGAGCCTTGAGCTTGGACAGTTTCTCTGGGCTGAGCTTTTCAAGTTTTTCCTTGTTGAACTGGAAGACCAGGATTGCTAACAGCTTTTCCCTGGAAAGAATTTGTTCGGCTTTCTTTAGATTTGGCCAGAAGTATTTTGCTCCGCAAATTTCTGTAGATTGCGATGGAGGAAGCTGGCCGATGAGATGATTTTTGTTAACACTAATTTTCCATGTTCGGTGAAATCCTGCGGTAGTCCAATCGTTAAGTCATCAGGATACAAAAGACAGAAAGTTCAAGATTATCGTTGAATTGCCCTCAGGACAAATGGAGGTAGATGGAATGGAGGCAAACAGAAAAATCACCAAAGGAGTTGAGTACCTGCTCGGAGATCCCAAAAAAGCGATATTGAAGATTTCTATGCCAATGATAATAGGAATGTTAGCCCAGACTTTTTATAACATAGTCGATGGTATCTGGGTAGCTGGACTTGGAGCCGATGCTTTAGCGGCGATTGGTTTATTCTTTCCAGTATTCATGATCATCATGGCGCTGGCAGGAGGAATAGGCGTCGGTGGAAGCTCAGCAATATCAAGAAGAATAGGTCAACGAAACAAAAGAGCAGCTGATAACACAGCGGACCACACCATTATGTTGGGCGTGATTATAAGCTTGGCCTTGAGCCTTCCTTTCCTTCCCTTTCTTGAGAAGATATTTTCCTCTCTGGGAGCAAAGGACAATATTGCCCAGATGACCGCTGATTACGGCAGGGTTCTATTTGGTGGTGCAGTATTTCTTTTTTTCACCAATGCAGCAAATGCTATACTCCGTGGAGAAGGCGATACCAAAAGAGCGATGTATGCAATGATTCTTGGTGCAGGATTGAATGTGGTACTTGACCCCATATACATATATACTCTTAAAATGGGAATAGTTGGTGCAGCCTGGGCTACGCTTACCTCGATAGTGGTCTCGGCGATACTCTTTATCTACTGGTTTCTCATAAAACGTGATACCTATGTTGATATAAGGCTTACAGGATTTCATCCAGATAAGGAGATAATCAAGGAGATATTCAAAGTTGGCATACCTGCTTCTCTGGCACAGCTTTCGATGTCCATATCGATGTTTGTTTTAAACCTCGTTGTAATTAAGGCAGGTGGAACAGATGGCATTGCAGTGTTCACGAGCGGCTGGCGGATAGTAATGCTCGGCACCATCCCCCTGATGGGAATAGCCACCGGCGTTACCGCTGTCACAGGAGCTGCTTATGGAGCAAAAGACCCAGAAAAGCTTGAAACGGCCTATATGTATGCCATAAAAATAGGTATTCTAATAGAGCTGGCGATAGCTTCCATAACTGCATTGTTGGCACCTCAGATGGCATTTATATTCACGTACTCCAAGAAAGCCGCACGCATAGCCGATGATTTAGTAAGCTTCCTCAGATGGATGGCGCTTTTTTACCCGACCATTCCCCCAGGTATGCTATCCTCAGCGATGTTTCAGGGTGTCAGGAAGGGAGAGACCGCTTTATTGATCACTATCTTGAGAACGATAATTCTCCAGATTCCCATAGCGTATCTGTTTGCGATATTTCTCGGTTTTGGCCTCACCGGTGTTTGGTTGGGAGTGATTGCCGGAAATACCATCGCCGCGTCGATAGCCTTTGCTCTGGGAAGGCTCTTTTTGAAGAACTTTTACAAAATAGAAGGAAAGATTGCCCGAGCGGCGAGCTAAGTTTTTCTTTAAGTGCTTCTTAAGCCCTTCAGAGTTGAATCTATTCCAGAAAAAGATTTCGATCCAGTCCAGTCTCAGGCCTCTTTCCAAATTATAAAATGGAGGAAACAATGATGAAGTTAAATCCCTTATTTATAGCTTCTGGATTAGGAATGATTACCGTTGGGGTTTTCTTCATTGCCTACTGGAAGAAAAGGACAAAGGTCGGCTACTTGCCATTTCTGCTGGGAGCCTTAGTATGGATGGTCTCGGTTGGTCTAAAATTTGCCTGGGCTATACCGATTAATAAAAGGTTATTGAATCTCCTGGTATCGGCCTTGGGTCCCAGCTCTGGCAACTTGATGTTCTGGATATATGTTGGCCTTCTGACCGGAATATTTGAATGCGGCATAACATATTTGTTTGTAAGATATTCTAAGGTGAGAAAGTATGAGTATAATCAGGCCATTTCATTTGGCGTTGGTTTTGGTTCCATAGAAGCAATACTTTTAGGAGTGGTTAGCCTTTACTCCGTTACATTAGCTCTGTTAAGACCGGATCTTCTTCCTCCTGAGGTTTTATCTGCCATGAGGTCTCAAAATCTGTTAGTGATTCCCGCTCCCATCGTCGAGAGATTCTTCACTGTTCTCATTCATATATTTTCCTCAATTTTGATTTTCTGCAGCATCAAAAATAAGATATTTTCTCTTTTCTGGCTATCTTTTGTGTACAAAACCGTCATCGATGCTATTGCTGCCTGGGCACAGTTGTCATTCAATGTTAATGTTCTCTCACATCTTTGGACTGTAGAGCTGATTGTAGTTATATATGGTATCATTGGATTTTATGGGATAAAGTGGATAAAAAATAGATACTGGTGAAGGTATCTTCTCTCATATCCGGGAAGGCGTCCAGCAAAAAAGCGGCCTTATTTTGAAGATATCCTTTGTTCCTGAGGACATGCCTTAAGCAGAAAAGAGACCTTTATCCAGAAGTTTTATCTTCGTTCCTTTTCCGATCGGCTAATAACTCTCCGCTTATTCCGACATTCTCAGGGGGATTTTCCCGTATGATTACGATAATGTGCTCGATTCCGTATACCTCAACCGCTGCTTCAGTTAGCTTTTTCACCAGTTGTCTTTTCTTCTCAACATCTATTTTTGGACCTTCTACCATAATCGTCGGCATCTCGATAGCCTCCTTTTTAAATTAATCAAACTTTTCTTTAAATTTCCTTCAAAGCCTTTTTAACCAGAGGCTTTAGCTCTTTTGGAGGAACATTTACGATAAACTCCTTGGTACTTTCGATTAACTTACATGAATAAGTTCCTTTTCCTATGTTATTTCTGCCTGCGAATACATTGGCAGAATCCGTGATAGTTAGCGCAGATACCACCCATCAGTGAGAATAAGCCCCAGAAAAGGGGACGAGCAAAAATATGTGATAAAATCGGTTTGGAATATGGTAATAGGTATATCCCCCAAGTAATCAAAACACATCCAACCACAATGCAGGTATGGCCGAAAACAATGAGTGCAATGCGGTCGCCGTGCCACCCTAAATAACAAAGTCCACCGCCGATGAGCACCGGAATTACTCCACCGGCACTACCATTACTTGCAAGTATGCCTATCCCGAGAACAGTTAAAATTATCCCAAAAATTAAAGTACTCAATCCACGAGGTTTCATATTCCCCCCTGTTCTTTCAATACATATATCTTCGAATGCTCTTTTAATGGAGATTTTCTCAGTATTCTACCCATTCTCTGTATCCAGTACCTTACACTGCTTGTGTCAGGTACAATAATCCCTGTTTCCGCAGCGGGGACGTCAAATCAGAAAAACCATTGTCGTCTCCTAATATTGTATCTCTCTCCAATCCACAACAACACCTAAATATTCGTCTTTTTTGTTCAATAATCCTTCGTATGCCTCTTTAAAGTCCTTGGGTTGAATGATATGGGTTATGAATTTCTCGGTATATAATTTCTTCTCTTTTAAGAGTTGCCAGATATAAAGAGAATTTTCTTCATAAGAATATTTAGAACCGAAGGTCTTATAAAGAGGAAAACACCACTCTAATGCTCCCTTTAGTGTTATCCAGTTAAGATGCACCATTCTAAGGAGCTGTGTGATGTTGGTTTTATAGGAAGCCCTTGGGGTGCCAAGTATTATCACCTCCCCCATTTTCCTGACTAACTCAGCGGCTTGTAGAACTACCCTTGAATCTCCCACGGCATCCACTGCTATATCTGCACCCTTTCCATTTGTAAGTTCGAGCACTTTCTCTTTAACACTGCAGTTTGACGGATTTAGTATATATGCTATTCCTGCTTTACGAGCCAGTTCTAAACGTTTATTCGATAGGTCTACCCCTATGGTTTTGCCACCAGCTATCTGGAAAAGTTGGGCAGCAAAGTTCCCTACCAGCCCGAGACCTATGACTACTACAATATTCCCTGGAGTGACCGAAGATACTCTAATCGAGGTCAAGCCAATAGTAGCTAACCTGGTAAGCAGGATTAACTTTTTATCTATATCCAGAGGTGCTTTCAAATAGAAACTGTGTTTAGGTATTTTAGCAATAGAGGCATGGTTAGAAAAGCAATATATAACATCATCAATATTTACCCGAGTTACATTGGACCCCTTAGCTATAACTTTTCCCACAGCAATGTAGCCTGGGCGAAAGGGATAATGACACCAAGACTTAAAATCATAGACTCCTGGATCTAATGCTGTATATATAGAAAGTTCTGTGCCGGGGCTTATCATAGTATACATGGTTTCTATAAGAATATCTTCAGGGCCAATGGATTTTTCATCTATCTCAAACTCCTCAATTTTTACTTCATAAGGCCTGGGAACAATTATTTGACAGCCTTTCATAATAATTCTCCTCGTTGTAGTATTGTCAAAAATTCCTTAGCAATTTTCTTCTTTTCTTTTCGGACACATCTCCGCAAAATCACAGAAAGAGCAGAAGGGATTAGGATTTGGCGGAAATTCCCGAGTAGCCTTTATCCTCTCCACAAGCTCCTTTACGATGAGAAGGCCCTTTTTAATTTGCTCTTCAGTTCGCGAGGTGGTCAGCCTTTTGTTATCTTCTAAAAAGTAATAGGTAAATCTGGTGGGCTTTATCCGATAGCGACTCTTAAGGGCAAGGTAGTAGATGGTGAGCTGAAGGTCTTCCTCCTCTTTTCCTATGTCGGTGTTCTTACCTGTCTTGTAATCTATTAGCTCATAGCCTCCCCCGGGGAGCCTGTCCACTCTGTCTATCCTCACGGAAAAGATGAGGTTTTCCTCAATCCTGGCGGAAAAACTTCTTTCCACCATTAAGGGAACAATATATGGGTCATAGGTCTCATAGAACCGGCAGAGCATCTCCCAGGCTCTTAAGGCATATTCCTTTTCCTCTTTTTCATCTTTATAGCCTTTGCTTATCCAGTTTTTCTTCAGCAGCTTTCCCAGGTTCTGAAGAGTGCGTTCCCCTTTATCCCTTAATCTAAAGAAATCTCTTAAGGCCAGGTGGACGCTGTTTCCCATGCTCAGGTATGGCCTGTCCTTCTTAAGATGCCAGAGGTTATCTATATAAAGGCACTTGTACTTGAAGGGACATTCCTTAAAGGTGGAAAGTTTAGAGTAGCTTACCTTCAATTTGAAATTTTCCTGCAAGTAATCTTGCTACCTAATTTAGCCTTTTACACGGTTTCATAATACCACAACTTAGAAATTTGTTAAATTTTTTGAAAATTTGGCTACAATGATACTGAACACTTTCCAAAGGAGAAGAAAAACAGAGCCTATTACTTCAAGAAAGTGAAAGAGGTCTGGACGCTAAGTGAGGAAGCGCTCTTCCTGCTACCCCTTTCCCGCTTCAATCATACGAAGATGCCAAAAGAGGCAACTGATATATTGATAAGAAAGATGATCTTTAAAACCTTAAGAAAGACCAAGAAAAACTTAGAGAGCCGCGAAAAAGCTATCCTTTCTCCTAATACAGCAACCTGGCGAAAGATGGATCGAAGAGAAAGGACCTTAAGGATTTCCTCATACACCCAAAAGAAGACATCCTCCTCATATAGAGGAGAAAAAGGAAAAGATGATCATAGACTACCGCAAAAAGACCGGGCTCGAAAAGGCGCCTGAGGCATCATATCTTCCAAAGGGAAGGGATTGTTATCCCTTAAGAGCAATGCTGGGAAACTCATCAGGCGAGGTGATCTTCCTCAGAGGAGAAAGAGGCAAAGTGCATCATGCTCCCGGATGCGACATGGAGCATCTTTCCCTTCCGAAAGTTTTGAGTGGATGTAAAGGAGATCTTAGATAAGGAAACTTTCCTAAGAGAAGTTTATGCCTATCTTAAAAGCTTGAGG
>QMPZ01000023.1 GCA_003648815.1 Candidatus Aerophobota bacterium
GGCTCATCAAGAAGGAATCAATTAAAGCTGCACCTACGAGCCCTCCGATCAGGGCATGGGAGGAGCTTGAGGGAAAGCCCCGCCACCAGGTGATGATGTTCCAGAAAATGGCACCTGCCAGAGCGGCGAAGAGACTCCAGATGCTGATGAGGTGAGGATTTACTATTCCTGTGCTGATGGTTCTTGCTATTGCTCCACCGAGGAAGAAAGCTCCAATGAACTCAGAAACTGCCCCTATAGCAAAGGCATAGCGGGGACGAAGAGTCTGCGAGGAGATCATCGTCGCCACGACGTTGCCTCCGTCATGGAAGCCATTGATGAAGGCATAAATCAAGACAACTGTTACTATGCCACTGGCAAGGATAAAGGACATCTACTTTCCTCCTCAAGATTCTCATGGTAAAATCTAACGCAGTCCAATCACTTTTCTTCCTTCAAGAAGCCATTCCACATCGAACAGGACATGTTCTATATGCGTGCGGTTATGAGTGTAGAAAAGGTGCCAGAGGCCATCTCGAGTCTGATACAGCTTGGGGTAGCTATATTCGCCTGCCTCTGTCTCCACATCCTGAGTACGGAACGTGCGGCCCTCATCATCGGAAATTCCTATCGTCAGTGGAGTGCGCAAACTGTGGCTGTCGTTGTAGGCGATCAAAAGACAGCCGCCCTTAGCATCAAAGGCAATGTCAACGGCGCTGTGAGGATTGCGCAGGTTCGTGAGAGTCGGCCTGGTAAATGTCCTTCCCCCGTCTTTGGATTCCGAACGCCAGATATAACCTTCACCCCGCTTTCCATATCGCATATAGCAGAGCCATCTGTCCTTGTCTAACCGGGCAAGGGATGGCTCCAGACATCCCGGCGGTTGATATAGATCCGTGGCAGTTGTCTCCAGATCAAGGCCATCGCTATCCACGAAGAGAAATCGGCTGTGAAACATCAGCTCCTCTGTCTCCGTATGGTAAGGGATTATCCATCCACCTGCCGGACCTGCTTCAGGATCACGCAGCATGGGCTTGCCTTGGAAGACGACGCCCCTCTTAGGAAGACCGGCACATCCGGATAAGCATTCGAGATTACGAGCTTTTCTTCCGTCCCAGAGGAAACGAAAAGGACAACTTTCGGGAATAGAACGAATCCAGTAGCAGGTATCGCCTCGCCTCCTCATCCTGAAGCTACTAAATGGGCTGGCCCAGGTGTAAACTACGGTCTTTCCCGCCTTGGTCTCAATTGGACAGATCTGCTCTGTTACCCACCGTTCACCTTCATACTCAAAGGAGCGCATCATAATCATCGGCTCGCTCCAGCGACCTTCTTCAGGCTCCAAGATGCACCCTACCCCAATTTGGTCTTCGGAGCCTTCAACTGAGCCTGAAAACCAGGTGACCAGCAGCCTCCCATCGGTGTACTCCATAACATTTACGCTATGTGCACTTGGCCTGATAGCAGGCAGTGCCTCACGTTTTAGCATCCTCTTCCTCGAAATAACAGAGCTTATTTTCTTCCCCTGCAGGCCTTAACGCATATTCCGCATATGTACTGGCCAGTATAGCCCAACTTCCTGAAGAGGCGTAGTTGTTCAAAGCACTTGAGATGGTCAAAATCTTTCGGATCCTCCTTAATTGCACCGGCGGGGCAGACGGAAAGACATTCTTTACAGTTCCCACAGCCAAAGCTCATAGGCTCATCGCAGCAAAGGGGCATATCGGTGAGAATGCTCACCAGTCTAATCCTCGCCCCAAACTCGGGATTGACCAGGAGATTATTTCTCCCTATCCATCCCAATCCTGCCATTTGAGCGATTTTTTTGTGGGAAAGATGTCCACGCTGTTTTTCCCAGTCAATGATCTGAGAGGCAGGTATGGGAAGAGCCCTCCATCCTCTTGCCTGAATAAATGAACTAAGCCTTAAGGCTGTTTGATCGAGGAAAAAATTTACCTGCCTGTAATGATGATAATAAATACGGGTGGGCTTATCTTCAATACTTTCTATTATTTCATCCGAAAGACGAAAAGCAAGCGAAACTGCCCTGTCTAAACCCTTTACTATTTCAGAGGGAAGAAAAAACTCCTCCTTGATGGTGGTGATATCAGCTACTCCAAACAAGGAAACGCCCAACTCATAAGCAAGATCTCTCAACCAAAGGTAATTTTTCCTTTCCTCACCCATCGTATTATCCCCCGCAGGTTCATCCCTCACCTTTATCCAGATAAAGGAGGAAACCTCCGCTCCCTTAATCTTGTCCCTTCTCTTCTTTGAATTTCTTCAAATATATCATTAACGTGGAGACCGCTGCCGGGGTAATTCCTGAAATGCGGGAAGCCTGTCCTATGGAAGTTGGTTTAAATCTGGAAAGCTTTTCCCTTACCTCTAAGGAGAGGCTCGGAATCTTAGAAAAGTCCATGTCCACAGGTATCCTCATCCCCTCCATCCTTCTAAACTTTTCTATTTCCCTGTTCTGGCGCTCAATATAACCCTGATATTTCACGTTCACCTCCACCTGGAAGGCTACCTCAGGAGAAAGGTCTTTTTTCCCTTTACCCAAGGCGACCAGTCGCTCATAGGTGATCTGCGGCCTTCTGAGAAGCTCCTCTAAGCTCACAGGGCGGGAAAGAGGATCTGTCCCCCATTCTTTAAGCTTCTTGTTGATGGCCTCATTGGGAAAGATCTTTGTCCTTTTAAGCCTTTCCAACTCCTCTTCAATCGCCTCTTTTTTAGCGAGAACCTTTCTGTAGTCCTCATCGCTCACCAATCCTATCTTATAGCCAATCTCCCTTAGACGAAGATCAGCGTTATCTTCCCGCAGGACGAGTCTGTACTCAGCCCGAGAGGTAAACATACGATATGGCTCATTGGTCCCCTTGGTGATGAGGTCATCAATTAGTACTCCGATATAGGCCTGAGAGCGATCCAGTATGAGAGGCTCCTTTTTCTTGACCTTAAGGGCGGCATTTATCCCAGCTATAAGCCCCTGAGCTGCAGCTTCCTCATATCCTGTGGTCCCATTTATCTGGCCAGCAAAGTATAAATTTTTTACCAGTTTCGTCTCCAGGGTGGGGAACAGCTGAGTGGGATCCACGTAGTCATGCTCAATTCCGTATCCTGGCCGAACTACCTCCGCCTTCTCCAGTCCCTCAATGCTATGAAGCATCTTAATTTGGATATCTACGGGAAGACTGGTGGCAAGACCGTTAGGATAAAACTCCAGCGTGTCCCTCCCGAGAGGTTCTAAAAATATCTGATGTCTGTCCCTGTCGGGAAACTTCATCACCTTATCCTCCACGGAGGGACAGTATCGAACCCCCGTGCCCTTTATTATTCCCGTGTAAAGAGGCGAGCGATCTAACCCGCTTTTGATAATACGATGAGTGCGGGGATTGGTATAGGTAATATAGCAGGGAATTTGTTTTTGGGTTATTCTCTTGGTAGAAAAAGAAAAGGGGGTGGGAGGCTCATCCCCGTACTGGACCTTAAGTTTGGAAAAGTCAATGCTCTTTCCATCTAAGCGAGGACAGGTACCCGTCTTAAACCTGCCCATCTTGAATCCCAACTCCCGCAAACTATTAGAAAGTCCTGTGGCGGGAAACTCCCCCATTCGCCCGGCAGGAAAGTGAACAAGACCTATGTGGATCAAGCCATTGAGAAAGGTACCGGGGCAGATGATCGTCGTCTTACCTAAGAACCTTTCTCCTATGTTCGTCTCCACCCCACAGGCTACCTTGTCCTTGACCAAAATCCTTTCCACCGTTCCCTGCTTTAGATCAAGGTTGGGCTGATTCTCCAGAACTGACTTCATATAAAGACGATATCTTTCCTTGTCTGCCTGAGCTCGTGAAGAGCGAACAGCCGGGCCCTTGCTGGTGTTCAAGATGCGAAACTGGGTTCCCGTCTTATCGATTGCCTTGCCCATCTCTCCGCCCAGGGCGTCTATCTCCTTTACCAGCTGACCCTTAGCCAGACCTCCAATGGCAGGATTACAGGACATAGCAGCAATGGTGTCCAGGTTCATCGTCAAAAGGAGGGTTGAACAACCCATACGTGAAGCTGCCAGCGCTGCCTCGCAGCCAGCATGACCCCCACCCACGACGATAACATCGTATTTTTTGGGATAGATAGACAAGGAAAGCCTCCTGTGGGAATGTTTTCTCTCAAACTTGCTTTAAGACGAGGAATCTTTCCATCTGAGACCTTCATCGAGCATGATAAGGTAATTTTTCACCGGCACATAGTTGGCGATGGAGTTGCCTGAACCTAAGGCATACCTGTAAGGCATACACTTTTCTAATATGTCCCTTACATATCTTCTCAAGCTTTCCTCATCCAGGCGGCATAGCTTGTCCATATCCACTCCACCTAAGGTAGCAATTCTATCTCCGTATCTTTTCTTGAACTCCACAACTGGCATAATCGCATCCTGAAAGGAGTGGAAGGCATCTATTTTCACATCTTCAATCAGGTCTTCCATAATCGCTGAGACATTCCCACAACAGTGGAGCCAGTACATCTTGTCATGCTGATGAGCAAGGAAAGCAAACCTTTTATGCCAGGGAAGAACCAGCTTACGCAAAGTTTCCGGAGACAGGAAAGTAGAGGTGTTAAATCCCATATCATCTCCCTGAAAGAATCCCTCCACGCCGTCCAAATCCACTATGTTTTCGTAGAACCGGTAGATTATCTCCCCTACCCTATTAAAGGTTGCCTCTACCAGATCCGGAGCCTCGTATAAAAGATAGCTCATCCCCTCAAACCCTAAAAGCACCTCACTGCTTATTTCCAGAACTCCGCTGGAGGGACAGACCATCATCTTCATCCCTTCCGGTAGGTTAGCGGCCACAAACTCGTATAAGGAGTAATCCACTTTATCCGCATCTGGCCAGGGATATTTCTCAAAGTCCTCCCAGCAGGTTATCATTCCCTCTTTTTCCTCCACCCAATTTCTCCTTCCCCGCGAAAGATGGGCTGTGTCCTCTGTCCTTCGTGCCTTACCGGGAAACTGCAGCTCATCGGCAATGGCCACCCTTATATAGTCATAGCCCATCCTGTACCACCAGTTTATCTGTTGCCTCAAGAAATCTTTTTTCGTCTCCGAAGACCAGGGTACGAGCTTCTCCCCCAAAAGGTTTTCTAAGATGTAAGATACAACTTCAGGATCGGCAAACAGCTCTACAAAATGGACCCTTTCTGCCTTCTTCTGGCCCATTAAAACCCTTTTGAATTCCTCAAAATTCGGCTTCGGATTCTTCAACGGTACCTTAACCACTGTCCACCTCCATAATAGGTGTAAATCGTATCCTATAAAGCGTAAGGAATCCAAACGGTCATATCGGAGAGCTTGCGATTCGCCCAGGCATAATAGGGAATCGCCGTCAAGGACACACTCTTAAACCTACAGGATCGCTCCTCCTCAAAGGATCTATATAGCGGGCTGTCGAGCTCGGATGGGTCCGGGATAGCTCCATCCATCTTCAAGGCTACGATACCTCCCAGAAGGTCCTTATAGTAGCTTTCCTTTAAATTAACCAGGCTCCCCTTATCCTTATCTATCTTAAGAGATGCTTCTAAAATGGGAATACCTGGATTGTCCACCCCTTCAAAGCAGTAAACTATTGGTCCTCTTTGCAAGGCAACTTTTCCTCTGTTTTCCGAAATCCTCCTGTTGGATACCATAACCTCGGTCTTCATCTTTAAGTTGAGCGTGAGCCTGTCGCCCTTTTTCCATACCCGATTCACCTTAAGATAACCATTGGCTAACTTAGGGGAAACCCTTTCACCGTTTACCAGGGCTTCCATCCCCTTGCACCAGCCAGGTATCCTTAAAAACAAAGAAAAATCCTTTTCTTTTTCCGGATAAACTTCTATATCGACTTTCCCCTGCCAGGGATATTTGGTCCTTTGAATGAGGGAAAACTTCGTCCCATCTTCAAGATGCCAGTCTAAGCTGCAGTTATCATAAAGATGAATCCATATCCCCTCCTTGCTGAGGCTAAAAAAGTATCCCGGAATTGAGGATAGCATCCTCACGGAGTTTGTAGGACAGCAGGTGCAATCATACCAGGGCTCTCTTCTTCCGCTGACAAGCATTCTGTTACCATATCCGCCCCTGTTCCACGGAGGAGGAGTCTGATTGGAAAACAAGCTCTGAGGGGAAAAGAGGAGGGGATTTACGTAAAAGTACCTGTCCCCGCTTAAGGAGACACCAGCTAAAAATCCATTATAAAGGGTCTTTTCCATAACATCAGCAAATTGAGAATTTCCGGTTATTAAAAGCATGCGCCAGTTCCAATAGATAGAGCCGATGGCAGCGCAGGTTTCCGCATATGCTCCCTCATTTGGTAGCTCATAAGGAGCACCGAATGCCTCTCCTGAATGTCTTGAACCTATTCCTCCGGTAATATAGCTTTTTGTCTTGACCATGCTCTCCCACTGACGAGTTAACGATTCCCAGAAATCCTCTCTTCCTGTCTCGGCGTAATAGTCCGCACCGCCACAGGCCAGATACATCGCCCTCACGGCATGACCTATGACCTCTTTTAGCGAGGCAAAGCCAACCTGATCGAGAAAGAAGCCTGAAAGGTCCAGATACCTTTTCTTTCCTGTCTCTCGATAAAGCTCGACAAGAGCCATCTCTATCTCGGGATGACCGGAAAATCCATCTCTTTTGCCTGGGCCAAACACCTTACATAGATGGTCAGCGAACCTGATGGCACACTCCAGTAGCTTCTCCTCGCCAGTTGCTCTATGATGAGCAACTGCTGCCTGAAACAGATGTCCGGCACAGTAAAGCTCATGGTAGACCTTCAAGTTCTTGAACCTTTCCCTGGCCTTCTCCTCCACAAAATAGGTATTAAGATAGCCGTCCTCATCCTGGGCAGGGATGATGAGGTCGATGACCTCATCGAGCATATCCTTCAGCCTGGAACTATCTTCAGACTGTAGAGCAAAGGAAGCGGCCTCCACCCATTTATAAACGTCGGAATCGGTGAAGAAAGGACCCCTGCGAGGCGCATATCCCTTCTTATAAACCCTGATGAAGTTATCAAAGATTCCCTTCTCCTTGAACAAGCGATACAGGGAAGGAATCCCCGCCTGAGCGCTGACCTCCATCCTCGCCTTCCAGAAACCATCGTTCATCTTCACCGCGGATATGGGAACAGACTTAAGAGTTGCAAAGGGACTGTTGTCAGTGAAGACAATTCCTCTTTTTCCCCTCTCTGTTTCCTTTTCCCTGACCTCATTAGAGTCAACTTGGCCGCTATTCATGATCACTTCCTCCTTTCCACCAACAAGACTTCTCCAATTATGGCTGCACTTGTGACAAAGATTGCCAAAAGATAAGGGGTTCGCAGACTGTAGGCCTGAGCGAAGACCCCTCCTGCCAGGGGTCCGAATAGAGCACCGCTTCCCAAAACTGCCTCATGAATCCCACTTTTTGCCCCCCGGTTCTTACAATCGTTCAGGCTATAAAATATGCTGGAAAAATAGGTCATTCCTCCGGCTATTCCGATGAACATAAAGGCCAAAAGAAAGATTAAAGAGCAGCTGGTGAAAAAGACCAAAAGGAGCCCAAGTATCCCCAAAAGTTGCAGGAAAATCAGAGGCATTAGCTTATAGTGCCAACGGATGGTTTTCCCCAGAAGGTAAAAGGTTAAGGTTTGAAAAAGGGCAATGATGCCGAACAAAATTCCCAGGATGGATGGTTGAATGCCCAGCCGAACAGAGAGCTTTGGAAACAGATACCTGAGCGTTCCCACAGAGAAATAGTTGGCAAAATTTGCCATCCAGGCAACGTAAAGATATGAAGAAGTTTTCTCCTGAGATCTGGAAGGATTCTCCTTTAAAAAATTTTCTTCCGGGTCATCAAAGATTTTTTCCCCCTTATCTTTGAAGAGTTCACCTGCTATCAACAAACTCATCAAAAGAGAAAGAAGACTGGCAAGATAAAAGGGGAAACGAGCGCCAACCTGAAATATCATCCCGCCTATGAGAGGCCCTACCGCTGCCCCCATACACCAGGAAATGTTAAAGAGGCTTATCCTTTTGGGTAAAAAGTCCCCTGTTTTCATCTGTGCAACCAATACTTCTAAGGATGGCCAGAACATCGCCCCGGAGATACCTACAAAGGCCATAAATATGAAAAGCTGATATACCTTCGAGGAGAAGGAAAGGGCAAGAGAAGAAGAAAAATAGGCCAAACATCCTAAAAAAAGCAGATATTTACATCCTATATGGTCTGATAGCCTTCCGAAAAGCGGGCTTAAAAGTACATATAACAGGCTGCCGGTGAACCCTAATCCTCCCAATATTAAAGGATTGGCTCCTAAGTTTATGGCAAAAAGAGGAATTGATATGGTAATCAGCCCTATCACCACGTCCATAGAAAAGGGCACTGTATACAAAATAAACTTTTCTCTCCGCATCCTTCTCTCCACAGACCATTATCACTGTTCTACAGTTTACTCAACTCCTTCTTCAAGAAATCAATTGCCCTTACCGGAGTAGGATCTACTTTTTGAAGGATAGCTAAGTAAAAACTTATCCAGTCTCCAACGTATATGGCGGACAGGATCCTCGTCAAAAGGGCCTTCCCTTCCGTCCATATTTCTCTGTATTTAAGAGCCTGCCTTTCGATTAGGGACTGCGTGACCTCTATCCTCCTCTTAATCCTTTTCCCTTCTTCCTTGTCACGAATGAATATGGGATAAAATATAGAAAGATCTATCCTGCCCTCCCCTCCCCATGCCACCACCTCATTATGATTTAGTTCAGGGAAAACGTCCCAGAAGGCAAGGACCTTGCTATTTTCGTTAAATTGGGTCTTCAGCCTGTGGGCAACTACGTCCGTTTTACCGTCAACACCATAGATGAGGGGTATCTTGCCAACCAGTTCCTCGGAGATGAGCTTGGCCACATTATCGTCTGTAGGGACATCTGGAGCACACCTATCCCTGATATCCTCAAGGACAGATATCAGCTCCTCGTAATCCTGGCCTTCAATCAACTCAAGTTTTTCCAACACCTTGAGCATTGGTATGAAAAGATAACCAAGAGCGGTGCGGGGAGGCATTCCAGAGGGAACGGTCACAGAGGGAATCCCATCCCTTTTAGCCAGCTCATTTAGCCTTCCTCCGCTTGAGATGCAGATGATTGAAGAACCCCGCCTCTTAACCTTCTCATAAGAAGCGAGCGTCTCCTCAGTGTTTCCTGAATAGCTCACCACGAAGACAAGGGTCTTCTCATCCACCCACTCAGGTAACTCGTAGTTACGATTGACGTGTATGGGTATCTTAATTTTCTGGGAAAGAAGGGTCTTCAGTATATCCCCTCCTATAGCCGATCCTCCTAAACCGCATATTAAGATCTTCTCTTCTTTTGTAAAAAGCTTTTTCGAGACCGACAGACCCTCCCCAAGCCCTGTCGCCTCCTCACACTGCCGGGGAAACTCAAGCAAAAGCCTTCTCATATTCCCCCTGTCAACCTTCTTTATATCCTCTAAGTTATTTAACAACTACCTCTCCTTTCAATATCCTATTGATTTTTCGGGATAGCTTCCTTTGGGCAAATCTCTTGGCCTCGTAAGAGGTCTTAAGTTTAAGAAGTTCTGAGGCTATCTCCTGCAGCTTCTCCCACTCCACTCCCCTGATCACCTTCTTTATCTCCAAAAGGCTCGTAGGAGATACGCTGAACTCATCCACTCCCAAACCCAGAAGGATTAAGACATACAAAGGATCACTGGCCATTTCCCCACAGGCTCCCACCCAGATATTCTCACGATGAGCACATTTTACTATGTTGTCGATCAAACGCAGGATGGTGGGATGCAAAGGCTGATAAAGGTAGGCCACTTTTTCATTCACTCGATCAACTGCTAAGGCATATTGAATCAAATCATTTGTTCCCAGGCTGAAGAAATCCACCTCTTTGGCCAAAAAATCAGCTATCACAGCCGCTGAAGGAACCTCCATCATAGCTCCCACCTCCACATCCTCATTGAAGGGGATGCCTTCCTCTCTCAGCTCTTCTTCCACCTCGAAAAGAATCTCGTTAGCCCTTCTAACTTCCTCCACTCCCGAGATCATGGGATACATAATCTTGACCTTGCCAAAACAGGCAGCCCTCAAGATGGCCCTCAGCTGAGTTTTGAAGATATCCACCCTTTCCAGACATAACCTTATCGCCCTCCAGCCCATAAAAGGATTTATTTGCTCCGGGACGGGGAAATGAGAGACGAACTTATCTCCACCCAGGTCCAGGGTCCTGATGATCACCGAATTGGGAGCGAACCTTTCGGCAACCCTCTTGTAAGCCTTAAACTGTTCCTCTTCGCTGGGTAGGGTCCGACGATTCATATAAAGATACTCAGTCCTGTATAGCCCCACTCCCTCCGCCCCGTTCTTCAGGGCGATATCTATCTCCTCAGGCCCGGCGATATTAACAGCTAACTCCACCTCTCGCCCATCCAGGGTCTGAGCAGGTAGCGACTTTAAGGCCTCAAGCTTCTTTTTATAAATCAAAAACCTCTCTTGCTGCCTTCGATACCTTTCTATCTGCATTGGGGTTGGATTAACAATTACTCTGCCCTTATTTCCGTCCAGAATGACCGTCGAGCCAGGCTTGACCTTCTGTGTTATATTCCCCAACCCGACCACGGCAGGAATCTCTAAGGAGCGGGCCATAATAGCGGTATGAGAGGTCCTTCCTCCAATATCGGTAGCAAAGCCGAGAACCTTGTCTTTTTCTAAGGAGGCGGTATCCGAAGGAGCAAGGTCGTGAGCCACGACTATTATCTTCTCCTTAAGATGAGAAAGGGTAAGGACGGGTTTTTTTAACAAATTACGCATAACCCTTTCTCCTACGTCCCTTATGTCCCTGAATCTTTCTCGAATGAAACTGTTCTGATCAGAGCCGAACTTTTTGGGAAGGTTTCTGAAGATCTGTCTGAGGGCAGCTTCTGCGTTCAGCTTTTCCTTTTTTATTATCTTTATGCTCTCATCGATGAGAAGTGGATCTTCCAGCATATAGATATGAGCCTGAAAGATATAAGCTTCTTTTTCTCCGACCTCCTTCCTCACCTTCTCCTTGATCTCTTTTAACTCCTCCTTTGACTGTTCCACCGCTTGCTTGAACCTTTCCACTTCCCTTTCAACCTCTTCCTCCTTTAGCCTATATTCCAGAATGCAAAAGTCTTCTTTTTCTAAGACATAAACCTTTCCTATGGCAATTCCTGGAGATGCCGCTATCCCTTCAAACATTTTTCTCTCCTAATATTTTTAATGCCTCTCCGGCTAAGTAGACTGAACCGGTAAGGCAGATCAAATCATCCTTTTTAGCTAAGGACTGAGCATAGCGAATGGCAGAGCCTACGTTTTTCTTAAGCGTTATCCTTTTTTGGCAAAGTTTGCTCAGCCTTTCCTTTAGTTCCTCGCAAGGCACTGCCCGAGGATTGTCAGCCTCGGTGAGGATCAGCTCATCTGCCAGAGGACAGAGAGCCCTTCCTATCGCCTCAACATCTTTGTTCCTCGAAATGCCTAAGATCAAGAAAACTTTTCCTGCAGAAAAATTTTTCTTCAGAAAGCTTGCCAGAGCCCGTGCAGATGCTCCATTATGAGCACAATCCACGATGAAGAAAGGCTCCTTTGAGATCAGCTGGAGCCTTCCCGGCCACCTTACCTCCCTCAGTCCCTGAACAACGGCCTCCTCTGACACAAAGATTCCATCCTCGCTGAGTAGTTCCGTCGCTCCTATTGCCGTGGCAGCATTTATAACCTGATGCTCCCCCAACAGAGGAAGAAATAGATAAGGATAGCTTTTCTTCCTCGTCTGAAGCGAGAAGGTCTGACCTTCTAAGCTCGATTTTATTTTCTCGAACTTAACATCTCTGCCCACAAAATAGAGAAAAGCCTTCTTTTCTCTGCAGGTCTCCTCAATCACTGACAGAGCAGCCTCATCCTGGGGAGAGGTTATCACTCTTATTCCCTCTTTGATGATGCCTGCCTTTTCCTTAGCTATGGAACTTAAGCTGTCTCCCAACTGCTTAATGTGGTCAAAGCTTATCTGAGTGATTACCGCCACCAAGGGAAAGACCACATTGGTAGCATCCAGCCTCCCTCCCAGTCCTACCTCGACGACGGCCAAATCCACCTTCTGATAAGCAAAATAAAGAAAAGCAAGGGCAGTATATATCTCAAAGAAGGTAAAGTTCGAGGAGGAGGGCTTCCTCCGTTTCTCTATTTTCTTCTTTATCTGAAAGAGAAAGTAGGCGAACTCCTCCTCATCAATCAACCTTTCTCCTATCCTTATTCTCTCTCGGGGACTGACCAGGTGTGGTGAAGTATATAGTCCCACTTTATACCCGGCTTTCCTTAAAATAGATGCAGTTATGGCGCTTGTCGTTCCCTTGCCTTTGGTTCCGGTTATGTGTATGGCCTTGAAAGAACGGTGGGGATTATCTATTAAACTTAAAAGATATCTCATTCTTTCAAGATTTAAGAGCCTTTTATTGTAAGAAAAATCAGGTTTCTTCTCGTAATTGATAAAAGAGTTAACATAATCCGTAGCTTCTTTATAGGAGAACATAAACTTCCACTCTAATATATGGGAAACTTCTGACAGAGCTCTTTTACCTTCCCCTTAATCTTTTTTCTCAAGAGCCTGTCCTGCGGATTATATAGTATCCTGCTTATCCATTTTCCAATTGTCCTCATCTCAGCCTCTTTCATCCCCCTGGTGGTGACAGCAGGGGTTCCCAGCCTTATTCCCGAAGGGCTAAAAGGAGGTCTCTTATCAAAGGGGATGCTGTTTTTGTTAACCACTATCCCCGCTTCTTCTAAAATAGCCGCTGCCCTATCCCCTGTTATACCCTTATTGGACAGGTCCACCACCACGAGGTGATTGTCCGTTCCACCGGAAACCAGACGAAATCCCTCCTCCTTCAGAACTTCTGCCAAGGCCTTTGCATTGGAGATGATCTGCCTCTGGTAACTCTTAAACTCAGGCTGACTGGCTTCCTTGAAACATACGGCTTTGGCAGCGATGACATGCATAAAGGGACCTCCCTGTATTCCGGGAAAGACAGCCTTATCTATAGCAGAGGCGTATTTCTGTCGACAAAGAATCAGTCCCCCTCGGGGACCGCGCAAGGTCTTCTGAGTGGTAGCTGTGACCACATCAGCGTAAGGGACAGGGTCTGGGTGAAGGCCTGCAACAATTAACCCTATAATGTGAGCGACATCAGCCAAAAGATAAGCTCCTACCTCATCGGCAATCTTTCTCCAAGCGAGAAAATCTATCGCTCTTGGATAAGCACTGGCACCCACTATTATCAAGCGGGGATGGCATTCCTTGGCTATCTTACGAATTTCCTCGTAGTCAAACCTCTCTGAGACCCTGTCCAGGCCATAGTTGACTATTCGATGATACTTGTAAGGAAACGAACCCTCACTTCCGTGAGAAAGATGCCCTCCCCCTGACAGGCTTAGAGAGAGGATGGTATCTCCTGGTTTGAGTAGAGCTTGATAGACAGCCATATTGGCCTGGGTCCCTGAATGCACCTGAACGTTCACATGCTCACACCTAAAAAGAGCCTTTGCTCTTCTTATGGCCAGCTCTTCTATCTCGTCTACAAACCTGCATCCCTGATAATATCTTCTCTTAGGATATCCTTCAGCGTATTTGTTGATCAGAACAGAGCCCTCCGCCTCTAAGACAGCCCTGCTGGCGTAGTTTTCTGAGGCGATGAGGGTCAGGTTATTCTGCTGGCGGACAAACTCCTTGTGCAAGATTTCCTTGACCTCTGGGTCGATTTTCTCCAATGAGCCAGACATTGAAAGTTCTCCTTAGTGCCTGAAGTGTCTCATTCCGGTGAACACCATAGCTATATCGTACCTGTTGGCAACCTCTATCACCTTCTCATCTCGCAGAGCTCCTCCGGGTTGAATGATAGCCGTTACACCGGCCCTGCCTGCTTCCTCGACTGCATCGGGAAAGGGGAAGAAGGCGTCCGAGGCTAAAACCGAGCCCTTAGACCTATCAGCTGCCTTGTGGACAGCCATAAAGCAGGAGTCGACCCTGCTCATCTGCCCTGCCCCCACACCTACCACCATCTTATCCTTCGTCAGAACGATGGCGTTGGACCTGACGTGTTTACAGATTATCCAGCCAAATAAAAGGTCATCCATCTCCTCTTGAGTAGGTCTTCTTCGAGTAACCACCTTTAAATTGTTAGCCTCATAAGTGCATCTGTCGACCTCTTGCAAGACGATGCCTCCACCTATCCTCTTCATGTCCCATTCATCTATCTGTGGCAGGAAGGGACCAGTCTTTAAGATGCGCACACTTTTCCCCCACTTCCGCCTGTTCTTTAGAATCTCAAGAGCTTCCTCCTCATAATCGGGAGCAATTATTCCCTCGATGAAGGTTCCCTCGGATGTCATCTCTTCAGCAGTGGAAACATCCACCGTCTTATTTAGTCCGACAACACTCCCAAACGCAGATAAGGGGTCCCCCGCATAGGCCTTCTTAAAGGCCTCAGATAAGCTATCAGCACAGCCTGCGCCACAGGGATTGGTATGCTTTATCACCACCGCTGCTGGTTCCTCAAATTCCCTCACTATCCTCAAGGCCGCATCCAGATCCAATAAGTTGTTAAAGGACAGCTCCTTTCCGGAGAGCTTGCGGGCAAAGGAAAGACTTGTTCCTCGCTCTATCCATTCCCCATAAAAAGCTCCTCTTTGATGGGGATTTTCTCCGTAACGCAGGTCCCCCTTTTTTCTGAAGCTTAAGTTTATTATCTCCGGAAAGCCCTTCTCCCTTTGTCTTCTCAGATATTCGGCAATGAACGAATCATAAGCGCTGATCTCTTGAAAGGCCCTTGCGGCCAGCTTAAGGCAAGTATCCTCGCTGAGAAAGCGATTATTTTTCTTGAGTTCCTCGAGGACCTCTTCATACTGATGGGGACTGCTTATCGCCGCCACATAGGGAAAGTTCTTTGCCGCTGCTCGAAGCATTGTCGGTCCACCAATGTCAATGCTCTCCAAGGCCTCCCTTACCTTTACCTTTCCCTGTATGACATCCAGGAAAGGATAAAAGTTCACCACCACCATATCGATGAGGTCTACACCATGTTTTTCCACTTCCTCCATCTGTGCAGGCTTATCCCTTAAGGCGAGGATAGCAGCGTGAACCTTGGGATGTAGGGTCTTGACCCTTCCCTCCAGCATAGGGGGAGCTCCCGTATATTCGGATACATCCCTTACGGAAATTCCTGCCCCTTTAAGGACCTTAGCCGTTCCACCGGTGGAAAGAATCTCTATTCCTAAATCTTTTAGTCCCCTGGCAAAGTCTACCACTCCTTCCTTATTGAAGACGCTGATCAGCGCCCTTTTAACCTCAGGCATATGTATCTCCTTGTCCTTAATTGAAAACTAACATAGCAAATTATCCCGTTCCGTCAAGAAAACGATACTTGAGGGGGGGGGAAACATAGGCTTTCGCCCATTCCTTCGGAATGACCCCCTCAACGCTTCGCTGCTCCCCCTTTTCAAACCTCAAGAATTCAGATGGAGCTACTTTCCCCTGAGCGACTTAGGGAAATGACTTTTTTGCGAAGCAAAAAAGGAGGGCTCCCAGGAAGCGAAGGGGAAAGTAGCTCCATCTATAGACATCAAGAA
>QMPZ01000024.1 GCA_003648815.1 Candidatus Aerophobota bacterium
CATAATCCCTATCATTAAGTGCCAGAGAGGCTGTGGATACGGAAACTCCGGCTAACTTGGCCACATCACGAATAGTAATGCTCACTTCCTTAACCTCTTGAGTATCGAACTGATTTGAATTAACTTTTCCCTTATACTATGTGATACACTTTCTTCGTTATCGAACCGGTTTTTATTTTAATGAAGGTTTTAAATTTGTCAACTTCCTGTCAGTAAATGGGCCTGGACATCGCTGCCGGGAGGACTCTTTGCGAGGAATAAGGGAATTTGTTAAAATAGCCGGTATCCAGAACCTGAAGGATGCCTCAAGAGAGATGAACTTGCACCTTCCTGGGAAGTTTCTCTTTTTCCGTCTATCATCTCAGGTGATGTGTCCACCTTTTAGACAGTCAGGGATGAAAGCGATCTTCCGGCCCCATACAGAAAAAATAGGGTGGAAAACAATTTAAAGAGGCAAGATAAGGCACTTTCTCTATAGAATAGCAACAACATCAAAATTCATTAAATTACCAAGCTCTCTGATTTGGTTTACGTAGTCCCCAAAAACAAGTGCTAAATGATGCCCGAAGTTTTGGGATTCATGCCAAAACTCATAACCATTTGGAATCTTTATATCTACGTTTTGAGAACAACCATATCCCCCAAGGCCGCCTCCGCCTATCACCTCCCCTTTTGTGATTAACATCTTAGTTCCAGAGGGATCAAAACGTCCTACAGTAACTACCTTGCCTTTATCTTTGTTGAAGTCATGTCTTAGTGTAACGCCAAAGCCTGACTTTGTAAAACTGTGGATTTGATAGGAGGACTCAATATTATCGATGCCTTCCATTTTCAACGAAGCCACAGAATGATGAATATTCAATATATTATTTTTCTTATCTATGTTTGGGTTTCCCATATAAACAGCCTTTCGTGAAAGATACATTTCAACGGCCATTGCAAGAAGTGCATTGATGTCTCCCTCACAAGCTGATGGATAACCGCCATCTTTTAGCAAGGCGTGAGTTAGACAAGGTGTGAACCTTCTGTTCCAGGGATTCAAGGAGCTGCATAATTCGAAACACTCAATTGTGAATGCGTTACAATTGTGCTCCGACATAATTTTAAGTGCAGCAAGGTAAAATAAGACAGAATATTTGATATCTTCTTGCGTCATATTATTTTCAGTTGCGTTATCCATAAGAACACGAGCAATTCTGTTTGCTTCATCTTGGACGGCCCTTTCCTTCGTCATCTTGTCCATTTTGCCAAAGAACTCCTTATAATCCAGATACTTATAGTCCATACCATATCTATCTTTGATGAAATCTAAGTCAGAAATTGAACTGGCAACACCCCATGGAACCCTTTTGGGGAAGTTCGTTACGCTTAGAAGTTTTGTTTGTTTAAATGCTTTTTTCACCGCGAATAGACGTACGAAATCAAAAACCGTCTCAAGGTCCTCTACATGAAAGCTATCAACGCCCATAGAGCGTATTGCAGCTGGCATATCCACAGCATAGCCTTGCTTTTGCATGATAATTACCGGTTTTTTATAACGCTCAGCGATTTTAAGCCCTTCATGTGCATGTGTAACAATATATACATCTGTCTTTTCATCGTCCTGCTGAAGGGCCTCGAGTTGTTCGTTTGGCACAGCAATATCAGGATTTCCCTTCTCAGCCCATGAATATATTGAGGTGGGCTTTATTAATTCTACTTCTGGGGGTAAATTTCTTGATTCCAATTCTCGTTCGAGAGCAGCCAATCTTCTCTCTAATTCCGCTCTTTCAGCTTCATAAGTTAGCTCTTCCAAATCTCCTACCCTGCAGGAGCCCTCCCAGGCATCTTCATGAAGGACGCCTGTGACAACAAATCTTACTCCGACCTTTGTATCGATGGCACTCTTAGGCAAAGAAAATCTTGGAAGATTGGGAGTCAACATTGTTTTTCTCATTTTTTATTCTCCTTCTTTGTTAATATTTCAGTTTGCCCTGTTTGCCCCGGCCTCAAGATGATTCTCCTTTCCCCTTCTGAAAGCTTTGGATGGATGCAAAGAAAATCCTGGATAATAAGGGCATAGGATTTATCTTAAAAAGGAAATAGCCCCTTTCTCTTCTCCTCGGTGAGCTTGCCTCCGTATTCACATATCTCAAAGGCCTCTGCATATAAGACTTTTGAGCCCGCCTCATCACCATAGCGTTTTTTGAGCAGAGCTCTGTATTTATCCGCTATCTTTCGAAACCTAATTTTCATTCTTTCCTTAAGCCATCTCTTACGTTCTTCCGGAGCTTTGGGGACCTGTTCTAAGATATTCTCATTATAGGGCAGCCATTCATAAAATTGTGACTCATGACAGTGCAGCATATCTAACTTTTTGTCTACAACGTCATCAATGCTTATCACTATATCTGGGGAAAAGGGATAAGGCTTTTGAAAATCATCGGCTACATATGCCATCACGGGATTTTGCATAAGATGAGGGGTCAATGCGCATACATTGGGAACTGTCACCGTATAGGCTGCATCCTGAACCAGCTGGGACGTATAGCGATGATCAGGATGATAATCATTAGGACGATGTGTTAGTACAAGGTCAGCCTGAAATTCCCTTATCTCCTCCACTATTTTTAAACGGTTCTCCAGGGTGGGCAGTAGCTGTCCATTGTGGATATCGTATATCTTATATTCTATGCCGGCTATCCTGGCTGCTTTTTGAGCTTCTTTATAACGTCTTCGAGCAAGCGAAGCACCGCCTATTCTGTAATGACCTGTATCTCCATTGGTAACAGAGACAAACCTTACCTTGTTTCCCAGCTGGGCATGCTTGATGGCGAATCCACCAGCTTTAATGTCACAATCATCGGGATGTGCGCCGAATACCAGAATCTTTACAGACCGGATGCTCATTTTTTAGCGACCTCCTTAACTTAAATCTCGACGCTACAGGTTCAGGACCTTTTCCGCATTCTTTCGAGTTATCTTTTCAAAAGCTGTCCGAGAAATTTTCCCTTCCTTTAGGGCATTCTTTAAGTAGGGAACGATGGGAACATCTTGGTTTACGTGGCAGATATCCGTGCCGAAAAGAAGCTTATCCTGAAATTCCTCCAAGAATTTATACCCATACTCCGGATCCCGACTGATAGCATTAAATCCACTTCCAGCGGAAAGGTCACCATAGAGGTTTGGATATTTCTTTAAAAGATAGGGTACCCTTCCAGGACTTTTAATCGGCCCCTTTGGATAACCACCCCTCGTCTTCTCATCTACTTTAGAGGAGATCTCCGACCAAAAACCCATAGCATGGCCAATAAAGATAGTATCCGGCAGTTTAGATAACACCTTTTCCAAACGAGGCAGTCCCTTATCGTCAGCTGGCCCATAAACCCCACCTACCTTAACCGCTAAATGAAAGAGTACGGGAAGATGAGCCTTGCCACACTGGTAAAAGAGGTTCATATACCTGGGATCGTCGATATAGAGGTTGGCAGTTAGCTCACCCACTCCTTTACATCCTGCTTCCTTGTACTCCTTTAAGACCTTGGAGAAGTCAGTATCCGGTGAGTTCCCCCCATTTCTAGGGTCAAGATTGCAAAATGGGATAATCCTGTCTGGGTGGCGACAGTAAACTTCAAGCACTTTTTCGGTAGTGGAAGGGAAAAAGCCGGTCTCCGGGCTTATGAGGGGAAGAACCGCTGTTCTTTCAATGCCCAGTTCATCCATACGCCGAAGCAGCTCATGCTCGTCAACTGCTGGTTCATTTAAAGCTATGCGACCCAGATGGGTGTGAATGTCAATCATCCTCGGCCTCCTTAGCCGCCTTGATAAAGGCTCTTATTTTCTCAGGTCCATCCGCTTTTAATGTATTTCTGTCTATGCTGGTATAGATGTAACTTGCTCCCCGCCTTACAGTTTGAAAGACCCAATTTCTTATGTCCTGTTTGGACATTGTAGAAACTTGAAAGGAATGAAGCCGCCACATAAAGGGAATACTAATCCTTCGTCGAATAATATCAGGGGTAAGCTTGGGCGAAACCGAGGGATCATAAAGCACTACGTTAATCTCTTCCAAGTATTTCAGATGCTCAGGTGTTAAGTTTTCCACGTGGATTGAGCGAGCACCACTGGTAGTTCCCTGATAATATTTTTCCCAATAAGGGAGTACAAAATCAGGCCACAGGGAAGGTGAGATAAGGCTGGAAAAGTCATCACAAAGGCCGCCTCTTTCCTGATCTATCTCTGGATGGCCGTTTAATTTTCGGATAAAATGGACAAATTCAACGATGCTTTGAGTCAGCAGTTCAAGGAATTTTTTTGCTAACTTTGGATGATCATAGAGGTCGAGGAAAAACTTTTCAAAACTAATTTTTCCCCTTAAGGCGTTAACTGCTTCTTTTATAGTAGAGTAAAGGGGCTTTGGCACCGGCTCTGAATCCTCGGGAAAGAGTATTTTCGCTCCTAAGCAAGCCAGGTGTCCGTAGGAAAGATGAGGACCAGACACTTGAGGGAGGGTTATCTCATCGTTATCTATCTCCTTGCCGAAGATCTCCTTGAGCTTTTCCCTTCCTATCCGAAAAGATTTAGCACAAGATTCTTCTTTCAGGAAAAACTCATCCATCCTTACTCCAGCAAGATAGGGAAAAACCATTTCCTGAACCACGGAGACATTCCAGGAAAACCTACCCATCCATTGACACCTTTCGATAAGGTCAGAAAACCTTTCCTCTCTTCTTGACCTATCAAGCTTTCAGGGTGACAGTTTGAAAGGAGAAGAGGGAAGCTCTAAGCCTTCAATTGAAGAGAAGCTTCCCTCTCTGAAAGCCTTATTATTTTTGTTTGATGAAGAACTGTTCCGGATTAAGATATCCAGGGGTCATCAGCCTATAGCTTTGGATACCATCCTCTGGTACGTTTCGGAAATTGTTCTTCACTATGCAAAGTGCAGGATATCGCACTATACCAATTACCCACACGTTCTCAGCATGGGAACGAATAATCTCTTTGCCTAATTTAGTTCTCTCCTTTTCATCAATGGTCACCTTCATCTTATCATACAGTTCTTGAAGTCTTCTTAACTCTCCTGTTGGTTTCTCACCACCTTTTCCGCCTGTTGCATACCAAAGACCATAAAGAGGTGCATAAGCGGAGGTGCTAAGGGTAGGTACATACCAAGAAGGATCGACTACCCAATGTATGCCTGCTGTAAGATAAGCACATATTTGTATCTCACCAGCCGCTCTTCGAGATTGCCATAGGTCTCTTTGCTCAACCTTGAGAGCTGTCTTAATTCCAATTTTTTCCCACTCTTCTTTGATCAGTTGGTATTCATCGGCCGCTCCTCCTGCCTCTTCAGCACCATAAGTCTCTATAGTCACGGATAAAACCTTGCCATCGGGTCTCAAGCGATATCCCTCATCATTCCGTTTAGTTAACCCTATCTCATCGAGAAGCTCATTTGCCTTTTCGGGGTTGTATTCAAGATAGCGTGGCTTAACATAGTAAGGGTCTGATTCGCATGGTAAAGCTCCCCAAGGTTCAGCCACGCCTAAATAACACAGCTCACTTATTTCTTCTCGATTAATGGCCAGGGAAAGGGCTATACGGAACTTTCTATTTTCAAAAAGCTTGCGCAGAACCGGATCTTTGCAATTTTGGTTGATATTGAGGACATCAGGAATTGGATTCACCCATCTAATGACCCGATAGTCTCCCTTTTCCCTGTTCTTCATGAAAAGAGTATAGTTGGCGAAGCTCATATACCGGGAATGCATATCCAGCCCCCCTGCTGTCGCCTTAAAATTGGTGATCTCTGCACTTTCTACCATATCAAAGGCGATCCGGTCAATATAAGGGAGCTGGTTACCCGCGGGATCTACCTTCCAGTAGTACGGGTTCCGCTCGGTAACCAAACGATTAGCTGGAGGAGCTGTCTTTAGTTTCCAAGATCTGATAGTAGGAAGTTCGGGATTTTGGCAGACGTCGCTTTTTACCTGAAATAGTTGATACCAAAATTCGTATCCTTCCTGCTTGACTTTTTTCTCCAGCTTTTCCGGGGCTCGTATCCTAATCGGCTGCTTAACAACGTATCCCAAGCCCTTGTTGCCACCCTATGCTATGTCCCTTCATATTGTCCAATTTCCTCTACCGGCACCACCACTGCTGGTTCCTCAGGAAGTCTTTTCTCCACCGGTGGAAGTTTGCCTGCAGCGACTTTTGTCCGAAGTACAGGAGCCTCGCTGAATTTTGCTATCTTCTTTCCGGTGGCTTTCTCATATTGCTTTACAGTAGCATATTGACTTTGAGCCTGAGCCAATGCCGTAATTGTTCCTAAAAGACATATCACTAACCCAGCTGTTAAAATCAAGATTAGTTTTTCTTGTCACTGCTTACCTCCCTGTTTGGATTTTATATATCCTTTGTGAGTTTACAGGCCTGGTCTTTTTTCACCTCCTTTCCGGTTTTACTTTTTCCCTTATAAAAGTAAGATTAGGTTCTGAAACTGAGTCCCCATGAGCCAAAATCTTCTGGATTTCCCTTATCCTCCTTTAATAATTCCTTATAGTTTTTGACTACCTTTTCAAAGGCAAAGGCATACTGTTTTATGATCTCAGGCTTGAATCTTTTAAACCAGGGAATCCTGAATACTTTCTCTTGAATTCCCTCCGAGACGGGAAGGGAGCCCTTCGGCTGTCTTATATCAGCTTTCGCATTTCTGATTCTTGTTGGCTTCCCATCATTATAAACATCAATCTCATTGAAGAGAGGATGAAGATGCAAAGCTCTGTTACATCCGGGAATGGTGGGAACGCCTTCAGCCCGTAGGGCCTCACAAAACCTCGTTATTGATAGTCCTTCCAGTTCCTCAGAAACATATAGTCCCAGAGCACTATACCAGCCACCCATTGTACAACCAGAATTTTTCGCTGGTCTATGGGCCCTTATTCCCGGAAGACCTTCAAGCAAATCCCAGAAGTAATTCATCGCCCTGTCAATCTCTTCCATTTCCTTCTTATATTTTTTTATCTGAACCAACCCTACTGCAGAGGAAAGCTGGTGCATTCTATACTTGTACCCTCCCCAGGGAAGACCGGCCCCTCTTTTAAGATAATCTATTGTGATCTCTTTCGAGTGTCTTTCATAATGGCCAAATATGATTGCCCTCTCGTAAATCTCTCGATCATTTGTGATAAGGATTCCTCCTTCTCCGATGGCAAATGATTTACCGCTCATCAAGGAGAAAGCAGAGACATCGCCAAATGTCCCGACAAGTCTGCCCTTATACAGGCCGCCATGAGCATGGGAGCAATCTTCGATTACTTTAAGGTTGTGTTTCGAGGCGATCCTTAAAATCGAGTCCATATCAGCAGGATAACCGCAGTAATGGACGACCATAATTGCTTTTGTCCGGTCGGTGATCCTTCTCTCGATATCCTTTGGGTCGATACATAGAGTTTGCGGGTCAATGTCCGCAAAGACGACCGAAGCTCCAAGGGAATATAAAGGTAAAGCCGAGGCCCAATAGGTTATTGAAGGACATATTACCTCATCTCCCTTTCCTATCTTTAAACCAAATAAAGCACAATGTATCGCTGCTGTCCCGTTATTGCAAGCAAGACCATATTTCATTCCGTGCCGGTTTGCAAACTCTTTTTCAAACTCCTCTGTCACATCCGTTCCCGACATCTTCCCTTCCCTTAGGACCTTCAGAACCTTCTCCTCAATCTCTCTTGTAACTATTGGCCACTTAAATATTTCTTCATCCTCTGTCTTTACCGCTTTCTCACCTCCGAAAATAGCGAGCTCACTCATTTCTTTCCTCCAGATTCCGTCAAACAATCAAACACATTATGTATTGTCCTTCAAATATGTCAAACTGTAGAACTTGATCTGGACATCGCCGCCAGAATCTCTTTTGCCCATACCCTTATGTTTTGCCTTACTGTTGTTCCGCGAGCATCTTACCTTGCTTTGACCAGATTGGTTTTATTTTCCATACCTCGAGTGCCTTAACCTTTGCCCTTCCTTTATTAGCAAATATCTCCATATCCAGGTTGCCCGGGGCAAGATAAACCGTGGTGGTTATAACTTCGGATTCGTTAATATAGACCTCCAGCACTGATCGGTCGAGAAGTATATGGAATCTAACCATCTGCTTATCAAGAAGGCGCAAAGGGAAGATTCTGCCGGCAACTTCAAGCATGCCATTCTTGCAGGCAACTGTTATCCCATTCCCGCCAGGATGGTGCAGTCGTAGGCCAAAAGCTTTCGCCTCAACTTTCTCGAACTCGGCCATGATTTCCAGCTCGCCACCTCCCACATCTTTGAGGACATGAGAGGTGTTGGCAAGAAAGATATCGGAGGTTCTGGAATGTGCGCCACGTATCTTTTCTATCTCTGGCAAGGGTTTTTGGACAAGCTGGCCATCGGAGCTGATCGAAAGAACCCTTGGAAAGGAAAGACATCCATTCCAGCCTCGTCCTTTCTCAAAACCCCTGACCCAGCCAAACAGGATACATCGTCCTTTCTGATCAAACAGGACGTTGGTGGCGTAAAAGTTTGCGCTGTAGTCCACAAGGCCCTCAGATTCGGGTTCGAACTTTAAGCTCTTCAGGTCAAATGTACCAACGAAGTATTGCACAGGACCATAAGGTGAAAGCATCAGCACCCACCTGTCACCGAGTTTGAAGAAATTTGGACACTCGATGCTGCGCAGTTTTTTGTCCGGATGCCGAAAGAGAATTCCCTGGTACTTCCAGCAGGTCAGCTCCTCATTTTCTGCCTCATAGAGGAGAACTACAGCATCACCTCCTCGCTCCTTTTCAAGTTTGCCGCCGAGAACCATGAAGGTTCGATCCTGTTTCCGGAAGATAAAAGGATCCCGCCAATCGTATATCTTTACCTTGCCGTGCAGCCTTTCGGTTAGAATGGGATTAGCAGGGTGCTTTTCCCACCTGATTAGATCAGGTTCCCCTAAGGCTGCCCATTGCTGTGCAGAATCGTAAGCTCGTCTCTTTGGACCAATGCTGGTGTAGAAGATCATGGGCTGACCCTTGCCATTGATCACCGTACAGCCAGAAAAACAGTGCTCTTCACCTTTCTCCTCGGAAGGCCACAATGCAATGGGAAGGTGCTCCCAGTATACCAGGTCCTTGCTGCGGGCGTGTCCCCAATGGGTGTGACCCCACCCATCACCATAGGGATTGTGCTGATAGAAGAGGTGATAGTATCCGTTGTGGCAGATGGGACCGTTGGGATCGTTCATCCACTGGGCTGGTGGACGGAAGTGATAGACCGGTCGGGAAAAATCAGCCTCGGCCCGGGGAATCGCCGCCTGAACACTTTGCATGGCCCGTGCTATCGCGGGATTTTTGTAATTTTCCATCCTTGCCTCCTTTATGCTATAGTTTAACATTCAGCAAAGTGTGATATGCTTTTTTATCAGCTCCTCTTTCTCCAACTGTAAAGGTTAAAAAATCGTCAAAAATACAAGTTTTTCTTTCCAGATATGCTCTGGCCAAAGCCTTATTTTCTTGCTCGAACCCCCCATATCCTCTAAGCTCGTTGTGATAACTGCTAACAATCTTCTATTCCATAAGCTAAGGATAGAGCCAAAATTTTGCCATTTCAGCTGACAAGTATATAATAATATCAGTGAGGCTCGCAAGTTAAATTAGAAGCAGCTCAGAAAAAGAAGCTTAAATACAAACTATGCGGAATGAGGAAGATATATTGATCAGGCGAGGAAAAGAGGAGGAACTCCAGAAGCTCATAGAGGTCTACCAGTCCTCATATCGGAGAATGGAAAGATATGCCTACAAAAGCAAGAAGAAAATTGAAAGATATCTTAAGTGGCTTTATGAGGGAGATCCTGAAGGGTTCTGGGTCGCGGAGAAAAAAGATAAACTGATAGGCTTTGCCTCTATACACAGTGAATGGGAGGATTACAAATGGGGCAGGACAGGGGAGCTGCACGAGATCGCTGTACGGGAGGAATTTCAGGGAAAAGGAATAGGGAAAAGGCTCTTTGAGAAAGCTTTAAGGTATGCCAGAGAAAGGAGATGCAAATTTATGTCCCTGTGGGTAGGAGAGGAGAACTTTCTGGCTCGCAGCTGGTACGAAAGGTTAGGTTTTGAGGAGAAGGGAAAGTGGGGAGAGTGGGTGAGGATGAGGATGAGCTTACCCTCCCCAGGCGTTGAGAAGACGGACAAGGATAAGGGAAAGGAGTTCTAATTCTCTCAGGGAAACAAGCTCACAGTTAGAGTGAGCACGGGAGAGTTTTCCTGCCCCAAAGACTACGCATTGAATTCCCTTCTCAAAGAGGTACTGGGCATCTGTCCAGCTCGGCATTCCTTTAACCTGTATCTCCTCTCCTACAACTTTTCTGAAAGACTCTTTTAAAACTTTTACCACCTTAAGGTCAGACCTTATTTCAATGGGTGGGGAGATATCCCGGAAGTTTACCGTTACCCCATCTTGAGCGGTGACGTTCTTTATCTCCTCGATGGCTTTCTCGACGTTTACTCCGGGAACGATGCCAATATCAGCCTCAAAATGGCAACGGTAGGGCACCACCATTATATCCTTTCCTCCCTCTATCTTTCCAAGGTTTACCCATCCGCCTTTTGGAAAATGAGGATGAGTTAACTTTAAAAATTCCATCTTCTCCAGTTTTTGGTAAGTTCTGAAAGCCTTTAAGATAGCATTTTCTCCCTTATGAGGTACTGAGCCATGGGCAGATTTACCCTCCACCTTTACCTCTATGTCTATCGCTCCTGCCTGAGTAAGGGCAAGGGACAGCTCAGTTGGCTCAAGGACTATCCCCTGCCTGGCTTCTACCTGGAGGAACTTTGAGCCCAGGGCCTCTTCCTCTTCCCCTGAGGTGAAAGCTACCTGACAGGGAGCCTCTGTCTTCTCCAGAGCTACTAAAAGAGAAGCTATCTGACCCTTGGGGTCCACAACGCCTCTACCTATAAGGTTTTCCCCTTCTAACCTGAGTTTGTAAGCCTGAGGATGATCAAAACCAGGAACGGTATCTATATGGGTGCAAAAAAGTAGATTCCCCTTTCCCCTTCTTCCCACAAGGTTAGGACGATAGTTTGGAATCTCCTGTACTTCTACCTGAAATCCTGTCCTCTCCAGAAACGAGGATAAGAACTTATGCAGTCTTTCTTCTTTGCCCGTGGGAGTTGGAATCTCCACGAGTTTTCGTAGAACTTCCACAATCCTTTTTCTTTCTGTGGTCAAGCTCTCAATTCCTGTCATATCATCCCTCCTTACTCACCTTTGCCGCAAAGTCTTTCCCTCAGCTTTTCGGCCACCTCTTTTGCTTTTCTTGCCAGCTTCTCACTTAAGAAACCCAACCTCAGCTTTTGCTCCAGCAGCTCCTCCTCAACTACCTTCACCTTCCCATCCGGCCATCTGATCACATCTATCTCCAGGTCAACATATCTTATTTTATCCGGATAAAACTCCACCGGGGTATTTATGTTGTAATACTCTCCAAGGAGTTTTCCATCTCGACGATGATAGGTGTGCTTGTAAAACCAGCTTCCTTCCCTCACCTCGGTGAGAGCATAGTCTCCTTCTTCTTTTGGTAACTCCAGTCCATCATACCTGTCTTTGCCCTTGTAGCCTGTTCTCTTGAGGACAAGCTTTCTCTCTTCAGGACTAATCTCAATTATTTTTCCCTCAGAAAGACTGATGATCTTTCCATTCAGCTTCACGTGATCTATAGCCACCATCTTTCCCTTTTCAAATTTATCCCAGATTAGCATTTTCTCTAAGGCCTCTCCTGTGGCCTTTCTTCTTTCAGGATGGCTGGTAAGCTGCATCTTCTCCACCAGGTCAACATATTCAGAGGCGATTATTCTCAGGCGATGATGATTGGCTACTGTGGGAAGAACTTCGTTTCTCAGTTCATCCAGGGCGGATTTTGCCAGATAGGGGAATTCTATCTCCACAAACTCAAGCTCACCATACCTTCTCTTCCAACAGATAGCGTCAAAAAACTGCTTCCTTATAAGCTCTGCCACAAACTTTACTTTATCTGGCTCACCTTGCAAGGAGATACCCTGCCTATCCTCCAGATCTCTGATCTTTACCTCAATTGGCTGTGGGGAATCAATCTTCTTGTAGCTGCGAAACCTCTCCTTGATCGTCCTCGACGGCTGAACTATGGCCAGGTTATGCTCCAGAAAAAACTTCGTCAAGGCAGTGGCATAAATTCCCCTGATCTTCAGACCAACTTCCATTTTTTATCTCCAAAAGCCAATACCCTTTATTCTTATCAGGTTACCCTTGACCTCGGTTCTTGCTCCAAGCATTTTCTCAACCAGCCACAGTCTCGTCTCAACGTGTTCTGTCATTCGGGGGATTAAGTACTGGCTAAGACCCTCAGCAAGGGCACAGAAGGGTATTAGCTGATCCGCCAGGTGTCTGTCGACAGTTGCTCCACTGTCAAGGTCCTCTACCAAGTTCTTGGCCACCTGTCTTCCTATAAATTCAGCAGATCTTTTTGGTTTTCCAGCCATATCTGATCCGATCAGACATCCCGTGCTTGTCCTTGCCCAAACTGCCAAAGAGGCTCCGGCTTGAATTGAGGGCTTCTGATAGACTGGCCTGTCCTCGGTATCATAGGCTGTCTCTATCCTCGAATCATATCCCTTTGCCCTCAATTTCCTTCGACATTCTTCAGCCATTCTCTCCGAGACCCTTCTCTCCCTAAGTAAGGAAGAAAGGGCAATCCCTCTTATCTTTTCTATTTTCCCCTGCTCAAGCAAGGTGATAGCTTTTAGTCTTTCCCTTTGCGGGTTAATCTTCATCTCGATTATTCCACCACCTTTGGGAACATATCCCGGACGAATTATCTTCAGGTCGGCATCCACGCCCATCTTTCTTAAGACCGGAAGTAAAACGTATTTTAAATGGAAAAGTGAAGGAGCGAAATCCTGAAAAAGACCGCCGGTGATCTTATAGGTGGATGGCCTTTCAGCAAACAGAGCAAGGGGAAGAACCGTTAAAGCTAACATGGTAGTGGAGCCTGCAGTCCCGATATCCCAGCTGAAGCTACCTCCACGTATCTTATTTCCCGGCCTAAAACTTATTTGCCTTGATCCAACCCTTGCTCCTTGCAGTTTCCCCTGGCAAATTTGACTGGAGGCCTCTACCCCTTTTAGATGCTGAGGTCTTAGACCAGGCTTATCTCTTTTAGCCCGGATATTTTCCAGATAAATTTCCTGGCAGGTTAAGACTGCAAGGGAGACTGCGTCTCTGACTATTGTTCCAGAACCTGATCTTTGAGCTCCATCTATCTTTATCACCTTAAATTCCTTAAGGGCGTTTTTTAAAGAAATTATCTCACAATTTGCCGAATTCGTCAAGAAAAAAACGATGCTTGAGGGAAGCTTCTTGAGGCTGCTTTTGCATCTTCTTCGGCAAAACTCCCATCTCCACTGAGACCCAGATTAGACCAGCCAGTCCCGTCAACCTCGTGGGAAGACTCTTAGGCAATCCTAAGGAATGGAAGAAGATAAAGGATGGCCAAAAGATAATCATTGAAAGAGGGGTTTAATTAAGTTTAAAACTGTTTCTGGCAATAGGAAGAAAAGAAGCATTTTTGGCATTTTCTCTTTCTACACCAGTCTTTTCCCAGTCTAAGAAGAGCTGTTTCAAATTGGGTAAAACTTTTTTCTCCTATTTTAAATTTGTTCCACACAGATTTTAAATCTTGCAAGACCTTCTCGCCATTATTTTCTTTTGTAAATCCTAAGGCGTTGGCAGCTTCTATGGTTAAGGCTGTGGGAAGTGGATCCGCCCTTTCCCATAAATCTCTCAGCTCCCTCAAGAAAATGGCCACTGTAACCTGACCAACTCCTTTGCCAAGATTTATCAGCTTTTTCTCAAGGTCCCTTGCGTCTTTTGCCTTCGAGTGCAAGAGATTCAAATCTCCCCTGTACTTTTTAATAAGATTTCCTGCAATCTCCAGAAGTTTGGTAGCTGTCTTAAAATCATAGCGGACATATCCTCCTTCGTCCAAAATCTTCACAAGTCCATCCCAGCCCGTATCCATGATTTTCTCAGGTGATAAGACCTTTTCCCTTTCAAATTCTTTATATGTTTTTATAGCAATGGACTCAGATATTCTTGCCCCAAATAAGATGGAGGCCAAGAACCACTTGAATATCTCATCGCTTTCTTTAGATGAAAGCTTTATGCCCAAAAGTTCGGAGTAAGGTGTGCCAAATTCATCTATTAACAGGCTGATTATTTTTCTCTTTTTCTTCAATTCCACATTGGGTCCCCTTTCCTACCTTGTGGAAAATTAGGGATTGGTCCTAATAAGTTTACCTACACCATTGAGTAAAGTCAAATGGTTTAAGCCTTGAGGAAATGCCCAAATCCAACTGGGATGGTTTGACATCCCTTGAGGATAAACTATCCTTAAAATTGGAGAAAAGAGGGATGAACTCGAATTTTCGTTGGAAAAAATGACATAAATTACTTAGCTCTTATCCTTACACAGTTGCAATTGAGGAGGTGAGAGGAAGGTGTGAAGCATAGGGCAAAACTCTTAGTTTATGGTTCAGGGGCAGTTCAAGAAGTATTTGTCGTGACGAGCGATGTTGAGGCGTTAAGGGAAAAATTGTCAAGCTCTTAAGCGAGAAATGAAGCTTTCAAAATCTGCTGGTAGTTTAGTTGGCACCATAATAGGGGATTTTTTGGTCTTTTAGTGACCATCACCTGAAAGAAAGCAAGATAATATCCAGGTTGACAGATAGGAGACTTTAAGCTGAAGATCAAAGAAATTCGGGTAAAAAGTATCCTTTCCAGGTCTAAGGTTCATGACTGGACGCTCAACCCCTACCGAGGCTGTGAGCATGGATGTTTTTATTGTTACGCCAGATTTATGCGAAGATTCACCGCTCACAAGGAAAAATGGGGAGAATTTGTCGATGTCAAGGTTAATGCTCCAGAGCTTCTGGCTGAGGAGGTGAGGAGGAAAAAGAAGGGGAGGGTTTGGATAAGCGGTGTGTGCGACCCCTATCAGCCACTGGAGAAAAAATACAAATTAACCAGAAGGTCTCTTAAGATTTTCCAAGAAAACAGCTGGCCGGTAATCATACAGACCAAATCACCTCTTGTCCTGAGGGATTTGGATTTGCTAAAGAAATTTGAAGATATAGAGGTAGGCTTTACTATCACCACTGCTGATGAGGAAATCAAAAAGTTTTTTGAACCGAGGACTCCTTCCATTGAGGAAAGGATGAAAGCTTTGGAAAGAATGCATCAGGAGGGAATCAAAACTTATGTGATGATAGCTCCTCTCTTGCCAGGAGCGGAGGTCTTGGTCTCTGAATTGGAAGGAAAGATAGATTACGCAATAATCGACAAGATGAACTATCACTACGCGGATTGGGTTTATCGAAGATACAAGATAGAAAAGTTCAAAGAGGACAGGTTCTTTATTCAAAAGGGAAAAGAGATAGCTGAGCTTTTTAAAATGAAGAAGATTCCCTGTCAGCTCGTATTTCAAGAGCCAAAAAGGTATTTATAATGTTGAGCGATGCCCTTGGAATCCTGCCCAGGCTCTAACATAGAGCC
>QMPZ01000025.1 GCA_003648815.1 Candidatus Aerophobota bacterium
CCATTTAATTTTTTGTCAAGCCCCGCTCTTAGTTTTCGTAAGACTTGAGCTTGTGAGCACTTTCACAAATATTAGTAAATGAAAATTTTTTGTCAAATCTGCCTGAGAATCTCATCTACGTTTAGATAAGTACTTACCAGCTGCATGGCTTCCTTCACCTTGTCCTTATCTGTAGCCCTGATCTTAACCCGACACTCATACACCTTTTTGGCAGTAGTATAAGTATCATCTTCTGAAAGTAGAACGCTAAAACATCCCTTCTTCATCAATTTCAACACGCCTTCATGGGGCAAGAGTCCTCCGGTAAGGATCACGCCGGCCACCTCACAGTCACCTCCCAGAATCCTTCCTGAAGCGATGACGGCCAGAAGGATGTCTTCCCTGTCCCCGGGAACAATTATAAGGCTATGGGGAGCAAAATGGCTCAGGGCATGATGTGGCTCCATCGCCGTCACCAAAATTTTTACCACCTTCCTCTGAAGAAACTTCTCGCCATAAAGGACTTTTGCCCCTGTAGCTTCCATAATTTGTTCCATGGTTGGATAGGTAAGGTTTTTCTGAAAGGGTATCGTGCCCAAAAGTCTTATTCCTTTACGCTGGAGGCCAATTCCGGTAACTTCCCTTATCTTTTCGTATTTTTCCGGAAGGATCTTATTTATGACCACCCCCATTATCTCAACTTTCTCCTGGTCAAAAAGAGCCTTATTCATCACAATTTCATCGATGGGCCTGCCTATTCCTCCTGTGGAAATTAAAAGAACTTTGCTCTCAAGAAGTTTCGCCACAGAGGCATTGGAAAGATCAAATACAGCTCCTACCCCTGCATGCCCGGTTCCTTCAATGAGTACTAAATCCTTGTTCGCGGATATGCGGTCATAGGAATCCCTTATCATCTTTATATACTTTTCTAACCTTCCTTCCCGAATATATCTTTCTGTAAAGCCTTTAGTCACAGCTATGGGATTCATATCCTTCAAGTTGTCGCTTATACCGCAGACCTTTCTCATCAGTATCACATCTTCATCAACCTTAACGCCCTCCTCCTCTATGTAGTGTTGACCAACGGGTTTGATAAAGCCGACCCTGGAGTATTTTTTTCTCAAAACCTGGAGCAAACCCAGGCAAATGGTGGACTTACCATCGTTCTGTCGAGTTGCAGCTACAAAGAGTCTTTTACAGGAGTTCATCTTTTTCTACCCTCTTTGTAAGCCTTTATAAATGCATCCGAATAAATGTGCTTGTTCAGTATAAGCTCAGCAGCTATGGCTGAGTTTACCAGCTCCTCGTCGGTGACGTCGCATATCGCTGCATCAAGTCCAGCTTCGATACACATAACAAGAAATACACGGTTGAGCAGCGCAGGTTTCTTTGTTTTGGAGGAAATGTTGCTTAAACCTATAATTATGTGAGGAGGGGGGCTGGAAAGGAGTCTGAACTGACGAATAGCCTCTATAACATTGGAGGCCTGCTCCTGAAGGAACTTTAAGGGCATGGTTACCGGATCGATAAAAATTCTCTCCTCGGGAAGACCTTTTTCTATAGCCTCGCTAAATATAGTAGCACCGAGCTCCACCCGTCGATTCACATCCTGGGGAGAGCCTTTCTTGTCCATACATACCCCCACTAAGGAGGCCCCGTACTCAACAGCCAGGGGAATAATTTGGTCCAGTTTTTCCTCATCAGCAGTGGTAGAGTTGATCAGGGCAGGGTGTTTGCAGACCTTCAAGGCCTCCTTTATAAAGGCAGGCTTATTGCTATCAATGGAAATAGGTGTAGGAACAGCTTCCTGCACAGTCTCAATCATCCAGATAAAGTCCTCTACTTTATTGGAAACTGCTCCTATATTAACGTCCAGATAATCCGCCCCAGCCTCTGTTTGAACTTTTGCCCACCGCTGGATGATTGATTTATCCCTTTCCTTTATAGCTGTCTGAATATCCTTAAAACCGCCGTTTATCCTCTCTCCCACAAAAATCATCTTATCCTTCCCCCTTTGCAAAGTTATTTGACTTAACCGCATAAACTATCTATATATCTTTTGGTCTCCTTAACTGCCTTGGGATGTCGCATAATCAAAATGTCCGCCCCTGCCTGAAGGTAGACGACAGCAGTGATGAACTCCCATAGAGGACCTCTTTGAGTATGGTCTCCCCACTCAGGAACTTCTTCTTCCAACACAACCGCCTCCTTTACCTTCCACACTTCCTTTCCAATGTCACACAGAATAGGCATTGCCCACATTTTATCTCCTCCCAGGCCAGCTATACGTCCCCTTTCCATAATTGAGTAGACATACTCAATTCCGTATCCAAGAGCTCCAGTTGTAGGGTAAATGACGATATCTTTCTCCGAGAGACCAGCATCGATTGCCAGGATGTTCACCTGTTTGGCTATGTTTATGTCCACAGGAGATTCTGCGATTACCTTGTGTTTATCTGCATGACAGAGGGCAACCAGGGTTTTGTAATTGTCTTCAGTTATGCTTCCCAGAAGACATCTCTCACCTGCAGCTGCCTGAGAGCAAGCAGGAAATATTTCGTTGTCCTTTTCCTTGTTTCCACAACCCCAGATAATAAGAGGAACATCTGTTGCCTCTAAGACCCGCTTTACTGCCCACGCAGCTTCATCGGCACTTTTATTTTCTCCATCTGGATCACATCCTTGAAGTCTTAGACAGACAAGATCCGCCCCGAATTCCTCCACACACTTTTTTGCCCACTTGCCAGGCTCATCCCACACGTCGGAAAAGTGCCTTCTCAACTCCTCGGGCCAGTCTGAGGGAGCGACATCCCAGACTTCCATGGCCACTACCGGACGATGAGATCTACCTCCCTCAAAATGAAGAAAGGGTAATGTTTTTGCTCCTCCTACGGTAATGGTATGGGATCTTGTTCCCCCCTCTTCCTTAGTGGCCCCTATTTTTACCTCATTTATTGGATTGGACCAGCTCTGTTTAACATCGGGAATTTCCATCGTATCCTCCTTTTTCAGTTTCTATTTGTAAGCCTTCAGCTAAGAGTCTACCTTAGTTTATATCCTGCCCTTTTTAGTATTTTCTCAACAGAAGAAAGAGCGGGCGAATTAGAGGGTAACTCGAGCAAGGACTTACCGCTCCAGCTATACTTCTCCAATAAAGGATCATATTCTATTTTTCCTAAATAATCTCCTATATCTTGAATGTATTCCTCCACATCTTCCTTAAACCTGTAGTTTGCTATAAGATAAAGGTTACTGAAACGAATCCCAATTTCGGAGGCAATTTTTCTCATCCTTTCTACGTTCTTCAAAGCTTTCCTGGAGGGGTCCAATATGACAAATATATCATCTACCTCCGAGACCACCCTTCTGTTAAGATGCTCCAGACCTCCGGGTGAATCTATGATTGTATACTCATAGCTGTCGGCCATTTTAGGAATGATGCTCCTTAAAACATTGTTGGGCATACAATAGCAACCCTTGGTCCACTTCACTCCTATGGAGATTATATCAAATCTTTCTGATTCATATAAACAGGAGGTATTAAGTAAATATTCTATTTTTTCAGGCAAGGGCAAAGAGCTGAGTTCCTCATAAGATCTTTCCTTTTGAATGTCGAAAAGCACCTCAGAAATAGTTCTTATACCCTCCTCGCCCAGGTCTACCCCCAGCATATCAGCAAGATTCTGATCAGAATCAGCATCGACAAGTAAAGGATGTGGCAGGTATTTAGTCAGTAAAGCTACAAAAGTTGTCTTGCCCGTTCCTCCTCTTCCTGTACAAACGATTTTCCTGCCCACCTTTAAACTGCTCCCTTTTTTACCTTTTGCATTATCGTGGGGAACTTGCCTACGTCCGTATGAGGTAAAAATTTCGCCGCCATAAACTCGTTCATATAATCCGGATAAGTTATAAGATCATAGTAGGTTATATTTTTGCTGATCTTATAGGCGGTATCGAGGGCATCCTTTGAGAGAAGAGCCATTTTCGCCCCTAAGATGGAGGTATTACCCACGAACTGCACTATATCTCTTCGAACGTCAGGAATAAGACCTAAGGTTATGGCATTTTCCTTATCCAAATAATTACCAAATCCTCCAGCTAAGTAAATTTTTTTAATGTCCGAAAACTTGATGTTTAAGGTTTTGGTTAACACGTTTATTCCGGCAAAGATAGCTGCCTTTGCTCTGAGGAGGTTTTCTATATCTGCCTGAGTGATGACTATATCGCGCTTTGTCGCGGTCCGGGAGGAGGGCACCAATAAAAACTCCAGCTCCCCATTCGCCTCTCTTACTCTACCATTTGCCTCAGGATTTAGCCTGCCCGATCGATCGATAAAGCCTGCCTTAAACAACTCGGCTATAATATCTATCAACCCAGAGCCACATATACCCCTTGGTCTTCCTCCTCCAATGGTCGTGTACTGGATCCTTCCCTCATCAGAAATTCTGACCTTCTCTATAGCTCCCTCAGCTGCCCTCATTCCACTTCTCACTCCACTTCCCTCGAAAGCAGGACCTGCTGAGGCAGAACAGCAAACCATCCAATCCTTATTTCCCATGACAATTTCCCCATTCGTCCCGATATCCACAAGCATGGTAAGCTCGTCTGCCTGGTACAAGCCTGTGGCAAGTATTCCTGCGGTAATATCCGCTCCCACCCAGCTTGCTATGCTGGGAAGCGAGTAAAGAAGTCCTCTGGGGTTAATTTTTATCCCCACCTCGGCTGCCCTTACAGGGGGAGGATAAGTACATACAGGAATGTAAGGTTCCTTTCGAAGATGAGAAGGATTCAGTCCCAGAAGAAAATGAATCATTGCTGTATTTCCCGCACATATGACAGCCATCACCTCATTAAGACGGATATTATTCCTGGAGATTAAGGTAATGATGAGATTATTGATATCCTCAACAATTGCCTCTCTTAGTCTATCCTCCCCCTTAGATTCAGCATAAATTATCCTTCGAGTGACCTCCTCTCCATAAACCATCTGAGAGTTATAAGTAGCCTCAGCGTCCATGGTCTCAAAGGTGTTCAGGTTTATCAGATGAGCCACCACCGTTGAGGTCCCCACATCCACTGCTACGGCAAAATTTCTGTCCGTGGTATTTCCCCCTTCAACCTGAATGACCTCAACCGTTCCCCCTCTTATCCCCAGGGTAGCGGTTACCTTCCAATCACTATTTCTTAAAATATGAGGAAGAGTCCTTATTACCTTCAGGCCACTTTGCATGATGACGATATCTTTTCGGCGTCTTATATGCCGGTAAAGGCGGACATGATCAGCTATATTATCCTGCAAGGAAGGAGGTGGAAGCTCGAGGTAGATTTTTTGGACAAGAGGCTTATATTTGAAGATTACCCGTTCCTTCATGGGGGCGTAAAGAGCTCTAAAACGCTGAGCATCCTTATCTATAAGGATTTTACCCGCTGCACGTGACTCAGGAGGAACCTCAACTATCACCTCCTCACCTTTAACTTCGCTCTGGCAGGCAAGGACATAGCCCTTTTTGATCTCCTCCCTGGCAAGTAAAGTGGTGGGATGAGTATCGACATCGCCTTTTTTAACTATAAGTCTGCATTTTCCACAGATCCCATCCCCTCCACAGATAGAGTTCACGTAAACGCCGGCTCTTATCGATGCCTCAAGCAGGGTGGTTCCTTTCTCCACCTCTATGGTTTCGTTCTGTGGTAGAAAAGTCACTTTAACCTTGTTTTTCTTCATTTTTTGTCGCCTGACTTCCATTCATTTTTAAGAAAGCTTGGTATCCTGGCTGCTTCCTCCGGACCAACCAATACATTCCAGCCAAACTCGTCTATAAGTTCTGCCCGGAAAACAGCGACAAGACCGGGGATAATAATGGTATTATGATTTATCCTTTCTCTTACCTTCTGTTGTTCCAGGGTCTTTGCTATCTTCTCTGGAGACCACTTATCTCCAGCATAAGCGTTTAAGACCCCCAGCCCTTCCGTATCCACTACAGAGATGTAGGTGGGAACTTTACTATTTTCCACCTCTGATTCTACAGTGAAGTAGGTAAGAGAAAAGTTAGTGGTGACGATAACCGGGGAATCAGGAGTTACCGGGCCTATCTCGTAGAGCTTGACCTCCACAGTGTTGGGTACCTGAGGATCAGTATAGATGTTCTGTCTTACCGTCAGCAGAGGTAGAATTTGCCATTTTCCCTTAGCCCTTATTACCACAATACTGGCATATTTACAGATATAGGTTGCAGCCTGGGCAATTTCTTGAAAGGGATCCTCTTCGCTGGTAAACATCATTGTGGGATAGCCTAAAGGGCGAAAGACTTTTTCTACTGCCAGTCTTCTTAACTTAGTTAAACTATTAAGGGCATCTCCTGTTTTTCTCGTGCCCGGGTCAAGGACGAGGTCATTTACACCCAGACTCTTTATCTCCTGGGTAAGATCAGCAAGTTCTTCCAGACTTTCAGCGTAAACGGCAAGAGGGCAGTTATATTCTCTGGCAAGGGAGGCCATTTTTTTGAAGTTTTCTCTATTAGCAGAGTAAACTAAAGGCCTCCTGCCCCCTATAACTTTTAAAGCTACCTCTACAATGGACGGATCCTGGCAGATGAGAATAAGAGGAAGAGAGGTTTTTTTCGTGATCTTTTCTGTCAGCTGAGCATACTCCTCAGCAGTGGTTGATTTGTGCTTTAAAGCGACAAGATCTATGCTTATCTTTTCCCCTACCCTGGTGAACTTGAGCTGATTTAAATAACTTACCTCTTTATCCAACTCCTCATCTGTTAAGGAATCTTCAAGCAGAATAGCCACTCCTGTGGGATGGTAAAATTTTTCCTTATGACGGAAGAGCACCGTCTCCTGTCCTATCTCTAATTTATTTTCATCGTTACCAATGCAAACAAGCCTCATAGGCGGTGCTGAAGCCTCGGCGAGCTGTGCCTTCGCCTCCTCGCTCACATGTGGACATTGATCAAGGGGAACTTTCTTTGCTGCCACTTGCATAGCAAAAGCCATACACGTGGGGAAATTGCAATCTCCGCAGTTAGTCTTGGGCAAAAGTTTGTAAATCTGAAGACCGGTTAAGGCCATTTGCTCCCTCCTTAATTAGTTCTTAGTTGTTGGTCATTAGTTATTCGGTGCTAAGATTCTACAGATACAACTCACAAGAACTATAACAACTATTACATCAAAGGTGGCATAGAAAGAACAGGATGATTTTTTTTCTTCAGAAATTCCAAAAGCTCCTCAGAAGTTGTAGCATCCTTTTCTGTGGCAATTTTATCCATAAGCTCTGGTTTTCCTATCTCCTCAAGTCTTTTCTCTAACCTCTCTCTTATCTCTTCTTTAAGTTCATCCGGCATCCAGACCACTCTTTCTATGCCTCCCTCAGCAGAGATGAACTTCTTACTTGTAATGTAAACCTTACCAATTCCTAAAAATCCAGGTGTCTGTATTCCTCCTCCCACCTGGCCAGCCATGGTGCTAAAGGTCATTCCAATAGGAGTCATTCCTGTATATTCGCGATTTACAATCATGAACCCATTTGCCTCGGGTAAAACTGCAACAATACATTCGAAACAACCACAGCTTGTCATTGGATCTTCCAATATTGAATAAGCCTTAAATCTTTGCAGGTTCCCGTGAGATTTTACTTTGAGGTACTCATTCACACCTTCCCATTCACCCTTAACCGGATCAAGACACCTTCCCTTTTTCACCGGCTCATTTGGCCCGTGGGGATTTAACTGATAAGACGCCTTACAATCAAGCCAGGTATAAGCACCACAAAGACCTAATCTTTCTGGAGTTACGATGCAAACATGATTCGGTGCATAGGATTGACAGTTTCTCACCACTACCCCATTTACCAGGTAGTTGTGGGTATCCTTAACGCTAATATTGTAAACCTGAGGTCTTGAATATTTAACTTCCCGCAGGCTTTTGATCCTCTCAAAGCTTACCCGGGAATTATACCAGAATAAAAGTTCCCTGTAGTCCTGATCATGAGAGTCAACCACTTCTTTTAAATCGTCCAGCAGCAATTTTAACTTTTCACGGGAGATACGATGTCTACCCTCAACCCAATTTTTAATGGTCTTGTAATCAACAGAGAGTTTGATTATCCGGAGTTTTTTCCGATATCTTTCTATCAGATTTCCTATTAATCTTCCACAGAGACAGGGAACAGTGTCTGTGCGGATGACATGATTTTTATCCCGATGTGAGACTACCTCTTCCATTTTCTGTAACTTAGCAGGATGGTGAGAAGAAATGAGAGATCTGAATTTCTCCAGATCGTTAAAACTTCTGGTTCCCACCCGGTATCCGCGAGTAGTCTTAGTAATATAAGATGAGATCCCCAATTTCTTTAATAAAAGATGAATATGCTGCGCCTCTCTATAACCTCCCGTGGAGATAAGAACATGCTCCTTAGTTACATGACCATCCCCATCAAAAATTCCCCTTATAAAGGAAGTGACCAAACCTGAAGAGAGAGAGGAGATTTTCTCACCATTCCATCCTTTATCCTTTCTAATTCCCAATCCCATGAGGATCTGCCCTAAGAGAGGATTGTGAACACGACAAACAAAAACCTTCTTCTTCCCTCTAACCTTCACCTTCTTAGAGATGGACATGGTGGGCTCTACCTCATAGATTTTGGGACTCACTCCCAGCCAGTTGTAAACGATCTTGCTGAATCTATCCACCAAGCTCTCCTCAGTATTGGTGAACTGGACAAAACTACTTTTCCCCCTCTTAATGATACACCCATCAGAAGCCACCAATCCAGCTAAGTATAAAAACTCCTCATCCAGAATATTTTTATTTAATCTACATCTTTTACCTATCTCTAACTCTTTTATCCTGGTCTTGAATTTATCCCAGGAAATTGTTAGCTTCTCGCAAATTGACCTGACCTCTCTTAAACTCAACCTCCTGCGAGCTATAGTCTCTCCTATTCTCAAAGCTTGATAAAGTTTTTGATAATCAATACCTAACTGTCGAGCTCCCCTGCTCAAAGTCCCATATCTTTTAAGAATGGATTCTTTTAAGAAAGAAAGAGCTTTCTCATCACAGACTTTGATCTCAGGAGATAGAAAATCTATTACGTAGAAATTTTTCACATTTGGCTCAATCACAGTTGTCAAGGGACAGATGAGCCAGTCACCGGTTTTCAACTCTGAGGTCTTGAGCCATTTAAGACCCTCTTTCCTGTCCACCAGAACACTGTGGTTGGGGGTAAGGGAAAGGGAATTTCCATTGCTTAAGGTGATCTTTATCAGCTTCGAGGGAGCGGGATTAAGGAAAAACTCCTCCACGGGTTGAGCCTGAAAGTCATGGCTGTTTAAAGACAAAACAAATTCACAGGAAGCTTCATCAAAGAGGTTTTCCACGCTTTGGAAGGAGCCATCAGGAAGGATGATGTTCTCTTTCTCGGGAACGCATAAAATACAACTATAGAACTCATCCACATCTTCATCCGTCATTCCACCCAGTCTCTCATCCCTCTCGTGATAAATCCTTTTGGCCTCTTCCAGAGGGCCTTTTATTCTTTCCTCATCGGTAATGAGCGTGACCTGAACTTTATCCACAATTCTTGAGTACTCATCGTGAATTTTGGCTATCAATATTTCTCCAAAATGCCTTAGTCTGAATCCTTTTTGATAGGCCTCCTTGCTTATCCTTATCCAGGCAATGGCCCTCTGACCCATGTGAAATATCCCATTGGCACAGGACAAAAATTCATGAATTCTGCGCTCGAGGACAGTTTCAAAATCCTCACTGAAGTTTCTTCCCGCAACCTCCACCAGAATTCCCAGAGGCATTGCTGAACCCTCCTCCACCGAATCAATATCAGGACCGATTATCTGAATTTTCCCATCCTCCACCTCATCCATGGGGCGACCTCTTAAAAGTTCAAAGGCTACGCTGCGCTTTCCACCAAACTCAACGTGCATCTGTCCCTTCCTAACTCTTTCTCCTTCAAATCCTGCCCCATAGGGGACAGGGATGGGAATCTCGGTCACCTTTATCTCAAGACCCCTTACCTCAATGGCTTTGTTGACTATCTTGCTTGGAGGAATACCGGAGACAACGTGCTCATAAGTACAAATTCCTGTGGGTAGAATCTGAGGAATATCCACATCGGACAAAACTGGAAAGCCAAAGTTAATTGCTCCGGCAGCGGTTGCATACTTCTCATCGGTGAGGAGCTGACCGCTTTCGCTTACCTCAGGATCTTTTCCCAGAGCGAGGACAAAAGCATGTACTCTTTCCTTATTGTAAAGAAGTATTTTTCTGCCTATCTCCCTTGCTTTTTCCGGACCCTCTGGTTTTATCCCCCCAAAAGTCAAAGCAGCTCTAACAGCAAAATTTAGGGCAAGAACAGCAGCTGATGTGTCCTTGCCATAGGGGACAAGGAAGTTATCCCAGCTCATCTCAATTCCTTCCTCGGCAAGCTGTTCAGCCATACTCTTTCCACCGGTTGAGGAAGCCATGAAGACCAGGATATTTTTCTCCTGTAAGCTTCTGGCAAGCTCAACTGCCTGCTCATTGGTGGGAAGAGCCCCTACACAGGCAGCAAATCCAGGCATCCTTCCGTCGACCAACTTTATCCCCTGCCTCCTCAAGGTGGCATCGTCGGTAAACCCCAGCCAGATTCCCTTGGGCTCATCTCCGGTAAGGTACTTTAAGGCCTCGATGATCTCCTCAGCAATTAAGGTGGCAATTCCTGCATCCAGAGTATCTCCCAGATAGGGCAGCCAGAGTTTTTCCTTGACCGGGGGAGGAAGAAGAGATTTTGCCTGCTTTAAGGCTTTTTTCGCATCGGCAAGGGTCTTCACCTCTATTCCTAAGAGGGCCAAAATTAAAGGTAGATAATAAGCAGTGTTGGGAAAGCCAATGGTTTGATCAGGTCCCTTTTCCTCAATTAACCTGTCTAACTTCTCCTCGGCTTCTTTTACATATTTATATGCACCACGGATTGCTGCCGAGGCAATTATCCTGGACATCGTTGACCTCCTTATCTCGTTGTCAAGCTATTCTGATAGTATCTCCCTGCATGGAAATGCTCTCCCGCAGTCCTTCTTTTTCCTCCAAAAGGTCCCTCACCTTAGGATAATCAAGGTAATCCTCCAATAGGATGTCCTTTACCGGGGAGATATTCACCTTTTTTCTTATCAGCGCCGTATATACCCCAGCATTTTCAATATCCTTTATTGCAGTAAATCCAACCAATCTATTTCCCTTAAGCACAACCTTCTTATATTTGAATTCCTTTGGGTTAGATCTAATCAGCTGCTCATATCCTTCTTCCCTTACCCTCACAAATCCAACTGAGATAAAAGGTAGCCCGAAAAAGTCAGCTGAGTTTGCTCCTATGGATCCGGGATATCTTTTTGTCATCTCCACCATATTCATCCCGGCAATTCTTCCCTGTTCACAAGCAGCTGTCCACAGAGCGTTTACTGTCCTGTTTCCGGTTGCTATGTCGGTAGTCTCGGCGACATCTCCGGCAGCAAAGATTCCCTCGATGTTTGTCTGGAGAAAATCATCGGTGAGAATACCCCAATGGGTCTTTATGGGAGAGCCCTTGACCAGTGAAGTATTGCACATAACCCCTTTGCCTACTATCACAAGGTTGGTTCGCACCTTTTCTCCATTGTCAAGTATTACTTCCTCCACTTCATCATCGCCTAAGATTTCCTGAGGACCAATACCCGTTCGAATAGATATTCCATTTTCCTGTAACCATCTACCTATTATCTGAGCTGCTTCAGCATCAACTACCTGGGATAGCACTCGAGGAGATTTAACCATTACATAAACATCAATACCTCTTTTTTTCATCCCGTAGGCAGCTTTCAGTCCAATCAGCCCTCCCCCAAACACCACTGCCTTTCCTGTGCGTTCAGCTATCTTGATGATTTCCTCAGCATCGGATAGCCTGCGGAATCCAAAAACTCCATATTTTTCCTCTCCTTTGATTCTTAGCGACTTTGGAGTTGCTCCGGTGGCGATTAAAAGTTTATCGTAGGGTAGGAAACTTTCATCCTGCAGGATAACTTTCTTATCGGCAACATCTACTCCAACCACTTCCTTTCCCAGAATTAAGTTGACCCTGTTCTTTTTGTAAAAGTCCTCCTCACGGTAAAGAATATCCTCTCCTCGACGGGCTCGCATGACATACTCTGTGAGAAGACACCTACAGTAAGCGAGAGAGTCCTCATTGGATATTACCGTGATCTCACCATCTTTGTCCAGTTTTCTTATTCCCTCAATGGCATTGACCCCTGCTGCACAATTACCCACTATTAAGTAGTGCATTCTTTTTACCTCCTTCTTTACCGGCAGCCTTTTTAAATTCTTCAGCTTCGCCGAAAAAAAGAGCTCCAGTAGGACAGGCTTCAACACAGGCCGGAGTTTCTCTATCCTGACACAAATCACATCTTATGGCCACTTTTTCTCTCTTATCTGGAACAAGGGAGGGTCTGATCACACCAAAGGGACATACCATAACACACATCCAACACCCCACACATTTTTTCTCATCGGAAAGTACCAAGCCGGTCTCCGGGTCCTTTCTTATCGCTCCAGCGATACAGGCATCAATGCAGTAAGGTTCCTCGCAGTGTCTGCATTGTAAGGGGAAACTATCTCCCTTCTCGGTGGTTCTAACCTCAATCCGAGGCTTAGGAAGGGGAGTTTCCTGAATTGCCTTAAATAATTCCTTGCTTAAAGAATGTTCCACAGCGCAAGCTATCATACAGCTGTGGCATCCCAAACACCTCTCCAAATCGACAAACACTCTCTTCATTCTTGTCCCCCTTTACTGGTACATTAGCGGTTTCAACTTGAGAGCTTTTCTCTTTCTGTCCATATGCTCTATCATAAGATGGGCCGCCTTTACAGGATCGGCCTCAAAGGCAAATTTTGCTCCGAGGATATCTTCTACCTCATCGCAGAGGAAGCTGGTCACGTTTTTACTGCCCAGAATTGGGAAAGGACTGCCGAGCACAGTAAATACTCCTGAGGCGACGAAATAGCATCCTATGGACACGGCCTTCTCGCTCATCCACTCCGGAGCTGCCCCTGCTACTGGGAGATCGCTTATGTCCTCACCCAACCCACCTTCATTGACCACATTGGTAAGGGCAATTAAGATTCTACTGTTGTCCACGCAGGAGCCAACGTGAAGGATGGGAGGAATCCCCACCGCCTCGCATACCTCCTGAAGCCCCTTTCCTGCATATTTAAAAGCTGCCTCCGGCGTGAGCAGTCCTGCCTCAGCGTCAGCAATAGCTGAGCATCCGGTCACCACCACCAAGACATCGTTTTTGATTAGTTCCTTAGCCATCTCTATGTGACCGAAGTTATGTTTAATCTTGGGATTGTTGCATCCCACCACTCCAGCCAAACCTCTGAGCCTTCCCTGAACTATAGCATCATTTAAAGGTCTGTAGGTCGCGCGATAGGTCCCTCCCAGGAAATTATAAATGTTCTCAGCAGTGAATCCGGCTACCAATTCCTGATTTTCATCAGGAATTCGAATCTCATTACCATTTCGGTTGGGGAAATTTTCAATGGCCATCTTGATTATCTTTTTAGCTATCTCATAAGCCTCTTCCTCCCTGAACTCAATATGGGTAACGCCCGGTGCTTTATTCTTAGGAGAGGTAGTCACCAGTTTAGTATGAAAACTACTGGCAACACTGGATAGAGCAGGCATTATACATTGAACATCTACCATCATCAAATCCACCGCCCCGGTGAGGATGGCAAGTTCCTGCTGCAGGAAATTTCCCGCTACCGGGATTCCATGACGCATTAAGATCTCATTTGCCGTGCAACACATTCCCACCAGATTCACGCCCTTTGCCCCCTTTTCTCTGGCAAGTTCAACAATTTCGGGATCTCTCACTGCATCCACCACGACATCGGAAAGGGTAGGCTCATGACCATGGACTACCACGTTAACCTCCTCTGGGGAAAGGGTGCCCAAGTTTACCCTCGCTGGTATGGGTCTGGGAGTTTTAAATAATATGTCGGAAAGCTCCGTGGCGATCATGGACCCACCCCACCCGTCGGACAACGCAGTTCTAAAACCATGCATTAAAACATTTTTATAATCGGTATCTACCCCAATATGGGTTCTATGCATAGCTTCCACGATTTCTCGATCCACTCCTCTGGGCATAATTCCCAGTTCTCTCCAAAGCTTAATTCTTTTTTCAGGTGCCCTAAGGGGCATCCTTAACTCACCGTGCTGACGGCCAAAATCAGCAAAGATTTTTTCCGCAAGCTCCTCGGCGATTTCCTCCTTACTTCTTCCATCGACCTTAACTTCATATTCACAGGCCAACGCCTCCAGCTTCTCCTCATCCTTTATTCCATAAGCGTCCGCTTTTCCCTGGGCTGCTAACCACAAGGCATGGGTAATATCCCTTCCGTGATCGGAATGAGCTGCTGCTCCTGCGGCAATCATCCTGATGAAGTTTCTGGCCACAATTGTGTCCCGCGATGCCCCACAGACCCCCGTCTGTTCTTCCTCCGTGAAAGGATCAATTCTACAGGGTCCCATATTGCAGTTTCGACAACATAGGCCCAACTGTCCAAACCCACACTGAGGTTGCATAGCCTCAAGCCGATCCCAAGCCGTAGGAATGTGCTCCTCCTCCGCTCTCTTTAACATATATTGACTTGCCCTATCAACACTTCTTTTTTTTACCTTATCCATCATCCCTCTCCTGAGTTAGGTTTTTTGCTATAACCTCTATTTCTTCTTTGAATTGTCCCCCCTTCTCCCAGAGAGAAAGACCGTTGATGTCCGCCTCGAGAATCGCCTCATTAAAGCTTACAAACCCAAGAAAAACAAAGTCAGGCATACGAGATAAAAGATAGTTTCTATCTTTTGTTCCTCTTATTTTGTTGCCGACCACGGAAAGGTTCGGTATCCTTATCTCAAAGGCGAGCTTCCTGATGCGATAAGCAGTTTCAATGCTCTTCCTGCCCGGCTCAACCACCACAATCAGCTCGTCCACAGCTCTTGCTGTTCCTCTTCCCAGGTGCTCTATGCCAGCTTCCATGTCCAGAATCACCACCTCTTCTCTTTCGGCCAGAAGGTGAGAAAGTAGCGCCTTTAAAAAGGCATTTTCCGGACAGGTGCATCCCATTCCTCCTCCCCTCACCGTTCCCATAACAGCCAGCTTTATCCCATCGTGTTCCACAAAATACTTATCTGGAATGTCATCAACTTTGGGGTTTAACTTAAAATAGGAAGAGATATCACCTGGTCTGGCTCCGGTTCTTTCCTGGATTAGCTCTTTCATCTGGATTAGAGGGATTATTTGGGAGGGATTGGGGAAGGAAAGGGTGAGGGCGAGGTTGGCGTCAGGATCGGCATCGATGGCAAAAACCGGCCTCCCCTTCCTTGCAAAATATTTGGTAAGACCGGCGGCGAGGGTGGTTTTTCCCACCCCTCCCTTTC
>QMPZ01000026.1 GCA_003648815.1 Candidatus Aerophobota bacterium
GGATTTTCCATAAGGACTCCTCTGTTGTGTTATTTTTTTTAAAAAAATAACACAAATTCATTAAATGTCAAATCAGCGTATGATGATAATGATTCCAAAGGAGAAGAAAAACAGAGTCTATTAAAGAGAGCTTTTGACGGCAGAAGGGAAAAGAAGTCAGAAATGCATGATCTTATACGGTGACGATCTGAAAAAAACAATAGACCTCGTCTATTTTTCGAAATGAGCCTGTAGGCAGCCTTTCGGCTCCTTAGGGTGAGCTTCGGGCAAGCTCATCCTCCTTTCTTTTCCAGTAAATACCTCCGAAGTAAGTCCAAGGCAGCCTGAGAGGCCCTCCACTTGACATCTTCCCTTTCTCCAGGAAAGATAAATTTTTCGCACAGCTCCTCCTTGCTGGCGGATATAGCAATGTATACCAGCCCAACAGGCTTTTTCGGGGTAGCCCCGGTAGGCCCGGCGATGCCAGTAATTCCTACTCCTAAGTCCGTATTCATAAGCTTTCTGATACCTCTGGCCATCTCCTTGGCCACCTCTGAGCTAACCGCTCCCTTCTCCTCAATGAGTGAGGAAGAAACCCCTAAAAGTTGGGACTTAGCTTGATTGCTGTAGCTGACAACTCCTGCCTGAAAATAGTTGGAACTTCCCGGAACATTGGTAAGCCGGTGTGAAAGAACTCCTCCACTACAGGATTCAGCGACGCTCACGGTCAAGTTTTTCTCCTTCAGCAAAAAAGCGACCTTTCCCTCTAAGGTCTCATCATCTGCTCCGTAGATGTAGTCTCCTAAACGAGATCTTATCTTCTTCTCCACCTGCTTGATTTTCTCCTCCATCACCCTTTTTTCCTCGAACTTTGCCGTAATGCGAACATGCACCTCCCCTCTTTTGGCCAGTAAGCCTATGGTAGGATTGGACTGCTCTCTTAAAAGGTCAAGGATGGCCTTCTCCACCTGGGATTCTCCCATCCCCACCACCTTAAGCACCTTAGATTTAATGGATTCCGTGCTCTGTTTTTTTTCTCGAAGATAAGGAACGACCCCTTCCTGCATCATCCTTTCCATCTCACGAGGTACACCCGGCAAAAGTATAGCTGTCTTCCCTCCCTTTTCCAGGATGATTCCCGGTGCGGTCCCCACAGGATTGGGGATGATCTTCGCCGAAGAAGGAACCATAGCCTGCTTTACCATTCCTTCCTCTGTTCCTCTTTTAGGATAGCTGAGCCTCCTTTTTATCCTTTCGAGTACTTCCTCATTTAGCCTGAGCTCCTCTCCCATCACCTCGCTCACCGTCTCCTTGGTCAAGTCATCCTCGGTGGGACCCAATCCGCCAGTGATGATGACCAAATCAGCTCTCGCCAGAGCCTCTTTGAAGGCCGCACCTATCCTTTCCCTGTTATCTCCCACAGTGGTCTTACGAAAAAGGTCTATTCCCAATGAGGCAAGAGTTTTAGCTATATAGCTTGCGTTTGTGTCCACCACGTCTCCTAAAAGAAGCTCTGTCCCTATGGAGATTATCTCGGCCTGCATTAAAACTCCTCCTTTTAAAGGAGTCCTTTCCTTTTCAGCACGGTAGCAGCCGCTCCAATGGCACCGGCATCATCTCCCAACTCTGCCGGAACTATGCTTACCCCTTCGATGGCATCCTTGAGGGCGTATCTCTTAGCATATTCCCTTACAGGCTTGAAGAGCAAATCTTTTGCCTTTATCATTCCTCCAGCGAGAATTACCACCTCCGGGTTGAGGATGTTCACTATGCTGGCAATGCCGACTCCTAAGTACCTTGCCGTCTCCTCCACTATCCAGGAACATAACTTATCACCTTTCTGCGCTGCTTTATAGACAAGCTCACAAGTAATATCTTCCAGCCGATTTTGTACCCAATCGGTGAGAATGGTTTCTCTTCCCTCTTTTATCGCCTTTACGGTCCTCCTGACAACTCCCGTGGCAGAGGCATAAGCCTCAAGGCATCCCCTTGTCCCACAATTACATAAAAGGCCCTCCTCGTGAATTATGATATGTCCTACCTCTGCCGCCGTATCCCAAGCTCCATGAAAGACCTCACCGTCTATGATTATCCCTCCTCCGATACCTGTGCCCAGGGTAAATAAGACAAGATTGCTTGTGTTTCTTCCCGCTCCCTTCCACCATTCACCCAGAGCCGCAGCATTGGCATCGTTTTCCAGAAAAACGGGCATCGAAAGCTTTTGAGTTAGAATCTCTACCAAGGGAACTTCCCTCCAGCCCGGAAGGTTTGGAGCAAAGTGAATTACCCCCTTTTTTGTGTTCAAAGGACCGGGACTGCCAATGCCCACTCCCAGCAAGGAATCCGGGGAAATTCCCAGCTCTCTTCCCTTCTCAAGCACAGCGCTGACCGAGCCTGTTATCTGGCTGATGGTCCTTTCTCTTCCCTCCTTAGCTAAGGTCAACCGGGCGTCCCTTTCCAACACCTCTCCCCTCTTATTCATGAGAAGGGAGACGATGTTGGTCCCCCCCAAATCAACTCCTACGATGTATTTAGTATCTTGACCCATTTTACAATCCTTGATCATCCTGGCTTAGAATCTCTCCCAAAGGCTTAACTTTGTCTTCCGTCTCATCATAACAAAAAACAGGTATGGATAAAGAGGTAAAGTCGTTTGCCTCCCTCTGAAACTCCCTTAACTGAGGAGTTTCTGTGGTGATGTTGTTGAGCAGAACCATGTCCCTGAACTTTCTGGGAAAATGATACTCCTCAATCTTCTCCAGGGCGTCCCGATAGCTTTCAGGCCCTCCGGTCCTGATGGTATCGTTCACATCCCCCAGGCCAGAGTGAACCATTACCCTCAAGTTCACGTTATGATAAGCTTTGTCCACCCCCTCAATGAGATTTTGAAAGTAATCGTGCCATCGAATTCCATCCTGACAGCTCCATAAATAGTCCCAGAAAATCCAGGTACAGGCGACTATGGCGAAGGCGGGAATGCCATTGGCCACGAAGAGCCAGGGAAAACCCAGGTGCACCAGGTTGCTCCAAAGATAAAGGGGATGTCTCCATCTATATTTGTTGTAAACAGAAGGTAATTCCCTGAAATAGTAGCTCAGAAGCGAATCTTCCTGACGAAAGGTATCCAGAAGGGCATTTTGAATGCGTCTCGCCGTCTCCTCCGCCCTTTTTAGGGTGAACTCTTCTGGACTTATGGGGTTAAAGCCAAGCAAAGCTTTCCTTTCCTCCTCCCTGCCCACGTAGAGGACCGCTTCCAAGGGAAGGTTTTTCCTCTGAATATTTTCGAAGGTCTCTGCCCTGAATATAAGAGAAAGGGCCTCCTCTCCTGGACAGGGAATAACTATCGCCTCTCCAGACCTGGTTCGAAGAAGAAACATCTCCAGAACATTTGCGTCCACCTTACTTTCTCTTCCTGCCACCTTACTTTCAGAAATGACGCTGGGCACAGATAGATTTCGATAAAGGTTCCTCACGGCGAAGATGTTGTCCGGGTAGGGAAATTGTTCTGTGATGTGAAAGAAGTTTATTATCCTCTCCCTGGTTCCCTTGGGAAGGATTTTCAAAAGAAGGCTTTCTCCGGTAAGCTGGGCGATGATATCCCGATAAGCTTCCTCCACCAACTCATAAGCTCTCTTCCTTCTCGGATTGGACTCAGTTTTGCGTCTGGTCTTAAAATGTTCTCGCAGATATTGATATTTACGCAGGGGCTCAGCCCACGAGGGATCGGTATCTAAGCTGCGATAGATCTTTTTTGCCTCGTTCAAGGCCTCTATCAATTCTGGATCCTTGCCTCTTTGCCAGAAGGAAACGACAACCCTCCTCGTTCTTCCGGCAACTCTTAACCGAAGGTAGTTTATGAAGTTAGCCAAAAGAGTGTGAGGCCAAAGAAGGATGATAATCCAAAATTGCTTGACGGATAGAACCATCATCAGATATAGAAATAGCCCTCGAATACCCTGATGTCTTAAGCTTTTTCCCAACCCCCCTAAGTTTTCCTCGAAATGAAGGAGGGTAAAGTAGGCACTTTCCCTGTGAGTGATTTCTTGAGCTAAATGCTGCAGCTCTCCATCGGAAAGAGGATGATCGCTATCCGGCTCAAAGATCTCATACTTTACTGTATAGTAGCCACGGGAGAGCTTTCGGAAGAAATCCTCCGTCTTCTCAGTCCAGGCAAACCAGGCTCCTCTTTTTCCTCTTCCCTGATTAAACCCCGGAAGAACCAACACAACCCTTTTTATATGTTTGGTCTTTATCGACCATAAAGGCACCTTTGTTCACCTCCCATTTTTTATATTACCTCCTCGGTCACCTTCGAGATAAAACTTCGATAACCATGGGAATCCATAAAGATCACCTTGGCTTTCACCTCCTTTATCTCAATGAGGGAGGAAAAATAGGGATCTTTTCCGATTTTGTCCACCAAGGTCTCGAGAAGTTCCTGCTTCTTTTTTTCTCCTAACTCACCTTTCATAATCTTTATCAGCTTATCGGCTATATATTGCTGAAGCATTATCCTTCGCACTGCATACCATACACTTTCAAAACCCCTCAGCTCTGAGATGCTTTCAGGGTCAGAAAGATATTTTTTAAGCTTCTCCGGATCCTTCCTCAAGGCATCGTACTCTTCCCTGGCAGCCTTTAAGGCCTCCTCTTTTATTTTCTCTATTCGGGCTTTGAAATCATCGAGCTCGGCCAGCTTCTTCTCTTTTTCCCTTCTTGAAAGCTCGCTATATCTTAGCTTCATCTTTTCCCTTTCCAAACTCCTTAAGATAAGATCTATGCCTGGCTCTATCATCTCCTCATATGTTCCATACTGATAGGTCATCAAGGGGGTCTTGAAGATCTGGGACTTTATGATTTCCCTCATCCTTCCCTCATTCCAGAGTTTCTTAAAATAGGAGCCTGAGAAAATCTTTTCCATCTCTTCCTCGTCCTCAAGGTCTATTAAGGGACTTTCTCGGATATTGAACAGCTTCCCCCTCCATTCCTCAACTATGGAGGTGGCATCCCTCCTCAACCTCTTTGTCCCCTTGCCGTCATAATCGTATCTAACCCACGCTTCCTTATCCCTGGGGAAAAAATAAAAGCTAAGTTCAATAACATTAAAATACCCTCCATATGGTCCAGATAAGAGCTTCATCGCCTTCTTATAGAAGGTGTCGGTTGGAGCTGAGAAGATCAGGTAAGAGGTGAACTTCTGGGGCTTTTTAAAATCTATCTTATGGGAAAAGACCAATGGCACAGGTAGATGCCAGAAAAGCTCCTTCTGGAAGAAAATGGGCATTCCCTGGCCAAATCTGTAGACCTTTACCCCTCTGGAGAAAAGAGGTGTTTTTTGGGTAGCTTTCTCCTTAACTCCCCACCTCAGGTAAGTGGTGGTAAGGACCTGATCTGGGCTCAATATCCTAAAGCTCAAAAGAGAGGCAAAGGAAAAAAGAATAAGTGCGGAAAAGGCAAGGTTTCTCTTAAGATCTTTTCCGAAGAAACTGAAGAGGTGAGAGATTCTCTCATAACCCCTTCTTGTGCTTACTCCTTGACGGAGAAGTCGCTCTGCCTTAAGCATAAGTTCCCTTATTCTTCTTTTTTGGGCTCTTTCGGTCTTTATCTTTAACCGCCTGAAGAAAACTCCTCTGACTGCCTTCTCTCCTTCTAAGATATCTATCTTCGCTTCTCCAAAGAGGTGATAGAGCTTATCATAAAGATTGCTTAAATTTTCTCCTCTCTCATGGGGAACATATGGATTATCTCCAAAGTGATAATTTCCGCAAATGTTCCTCAGATTTTCAAAGCCCTCCTCAATGTTTTCCAGAAGCTTTATTCTTTCCTCCTTCCCCCTTGCCCTTTTCAAGGAGTCAAAGCAAAAGTAAATCTCCTCACGTATTGGATGGGTCTCCTCCAGAAAACGCCTCAGGTTCTTTGCCTTTTCCCTGAGGCCCTTTGCTAAGATGGCTGAGGAAAGGCCAGACTGACCCCCGAAGGGGTCCACCTCCTCTATCGAGAGGTTCGCCGTAGCTACCTTTAACGGCACTGCCTGAAAACCATTTAAGTAATGAAGGAAAAGGTCTTTTCTGAGCTGGTCGAGTTTGATCACCACTCCCTCGAGAAAGAGTTCCCTTTTAGCCCTTTGAGTTAGCTGTTCGAGGAGCTTTTCAAAACGTGCGGACCAATCCCGGGCAAACTCGACCCTTACCTGGCGCTGAGCCAAGATCTCCTCTAAGATATCCCTTATGGGTGCGATCTCTAAGAAGACGCCTTCTTCTCGGGCCAAATCCTCAAGATCTGTTAAGCACTTTTTAATTTCCCGGGCAAAATAATCACGAGAGCTTCTACCAAGCTGAGGATAAATTCTGATATACTGGGAATGAGAATTTATCCGCACCCATCTTTTGGCACCTACAAAGTTCTTTATAAAGGAAAGACCCGGAACGAGAGCGATGACCACTCCCTGGAAGACCTTGGTCAGGGTATCTCCCAAGATGCCCTCAAGGAAGAGCGTTGCGGGAACCCAAAACCAGGGAAAGTTAAAGATTGTCCAGTAAATAAAGTAGCCTATCGCACAGGCAAAGGTAAACCTCGAAAAGATCCTGAGCTTGAGGATACTCCAGCTATGATTTTCCTGAATTTCAGCGTTGCGCTCGAACCTTTTGACCAGATCGATGTCCTCTGGATAAGGCTCATCATCCGGACTGATGAGGACCCTTAAAGCTCGGGGAAGCTCGGCTGGACCAGTGGACTTTTTGTCATCCATCCATACCTTAAAGCATCTTTTGCTCAGTATCTCCGGATCACAGACGGCAATGCTCCCCCTATCCCTGTCCAGGGGATGGGGAATTTTAAAATACTCGATTATGTGATTAATCATTCTCTGATCCCTTATAGCCCAGTCCGATTACTTTTAGTTGGGCCTCAAGGGCGGCCAGGGTTTGTTTTGCCCTGACCACCAGGTCTTGCTGGAAGCTCTCCGAAGTCATGCCTTCAAAGCCGAGCACATCCGGTCCCAAAAGAATTCTGGGAATTCTGAACATCATCCCGCCTATGTAGATGCTTTCATCAACCCTGATGTCTCGTTCCACCTGGGGGATAAACAGGAAAGCTCGATCAAACCTTTCCTCCATGGTCCTTTGACCCAGCTCCCTTATTCTCTCCCTGATTCTTCGGATCTTCTGTATGCGTGGATCATGCCAGAGAAGCTGTTCTCTATATATGGGTTCGCTCAAGGGGCTGTGTTCGTTTATGAACCTTCTCAGATTTCTCCACCAGCCAAGGCAGCTTTCCAGCTGGTTAAGTTGGGAAAGTCTCTCATCTGAGATGTAAACGTGAGCCATAAGAAGAATTCCTCCGTAGGTAAAGGCAAGATCGGGCCAATGAGTAAACTCACAGGTCTCATGAGCATCATAAACCCAACTAGCCCTTCCTCCCAAGATTTTCCGGTAGTGAGCCTGGTTGGAGCGAGTCAAAACGTCCTGGGCTTCAAGGCTATTCCTTCCTTGAACGCTGTTTCTGTCCTCCAGCCCCCAGGGATTGCTCAAGCCCGGCTGAATCTCTCCTCCACCGACAAGAGGAGCGTTCACCGCCGTTCCTGTTCTACTTACCAGGCCACGGGTTTGATTGTTGAAACCAGCCGGATCAACCACCGGATCAAAGAGAATGGTTCCCTTTTCGAGAAGCCGATAGCGCTCCTCACCAGGACGAGCAAGTTGAAGGATTCCCTCCAGGATTGTCCTGGCCAGCCTCGATTCCCCACCATGGGTTCCTGCCATGACCAGAATCTTAAAGCGGGGATTTTCCATATTCCCTAATTGAAAGGTATATTTTGGAAGGATTCTGCCGGCTACGTCAAAGCCACCTGCACCATCGACGTTTTCCACCTTATGGACCTTGATCTCGCTATTTCCCTCTTTTGAGCAAAGTCGGTTGGAAGATTCCACCTCTCTTAGTTCCATCTCCATGAACTTCTCATAAGAGATAAACTTGACCTGGGAGATCTTTTCCTCGGTGATGGCATCGATATCTATAAGGTCGGATTTGACCGGTGGTCGAGGAGGAACAAGCTTACCTTTTCGGACAAGATGGCCATCGATGATTCTGTCGGCCCAGCGATCAATCCTTTGTCTTCTTCGCTCCTTTAAAAACCTTATCTGTTTTACCTTATATCTCAAATCGTCGATGAGCCCTAACATTTCTGTCCTCCAGTAGCCCTTCTCATTCTTCTTTTTCTTTTATCCCGGACACATACTTGGAATAGTACAGATCATAGTATTCGTCCTTTGGTTCTCCAGCCTTGGTGAACATGCTGTCCTTTTCGACGTAAAGCTTTATCTTTCCTATCTGCACCCCATAAATCTTTTCCAGGTAATCCATCCAGGGAGAGACGGGCACATACTCTTCTACCACCTTAGGAGCGAACCTCTCGATCCAGCGGTAAATATATCTTTTCACAACCCTCTCCCTCTTCTTTCTATATTCCTCCTTCTCCTCGAACCACTCAGGGGTAAACTTTTTCATCCTTTCGATGAGGACGCTTTCACCCACCTTTAAGGGAATGTCCTTGACAAGCGCATAAGCCTTTTGTAAATCCTTCGTCTCCATGGCTTGATTTAAAAGCCTCTCAAACTCCTTCCTCTTCTCATCGTCAAGATTTTCCCGAACGATTCCTTGAGTATACTCATTGAAGACCTGCTCCCAGCTGACACCGTATTTCCCCGTCAGCTTCGCTAAGGTGTCTCCTTCTTTGACCTTGTGGATGATAAAAGGACTTAGCTTGCTGATATCCTCTCCATTGAGCACCTCCTCGATTGCTGCCTCCCATAAGGCCTCATTTTCCTCGGCGCTGACCCTTCTTATATCCAGGGCAAGCTCGGTATCTGCGGAGCAGTAGTACTTAAAGAAGGGAACAAGTTCCTCATCCTTTACCTTATCCCATCGTTTTTTTTCTATCTCCAGTTTTTCCTCCTGCCAGCGAAGAAGCTTTTCTGCATCCTCTTTCTCGCCGTAAGCCTTTCGATGCATCTTTATCTCCTTCAGAGCTGCCTCTCTGGCTACCTGGAACTTCTCATACTGATAAGCTCGATAGGATTCCCGATAAAGCTCAAGTCTGTCCTCGCCAAAAATGAATCTCTGTTGGGATGCTTCTGGACTGATGTCCTCAACGTAAGGAGAAAAAATAGATTCTTGAATGTCCTTGTATCGTTGAGCTAAAAGTTCAAATATATCCGGTCCAGCAAACCAATACCAGGGAATCTCCTCCTTTAAATACCTCTTTATCTCCTCGGCTGTTTTGAAATGATGATGATCCAGGAGGGCAATGAGGAAGTTTCTTCGACTTATCAGCTCCGAATATGCGTAATTGATCCTCTCGCTTAAGTTCATCGCTGGATAGCCTTCCTCTGTGCGCAAGGGCTTTCCAAATCTGTCCGTCGTCCTTCCACTTCTAATAATGTCGGCTATCTGATCAGCCACCACCTCAAACCTATCCTTTACCAGACGAACGAAAGGGCCGGCCTTCCTTCTTTCCCTGTTTATCTCATCTAAGTCGATCTCCTCAAAGAACTTTTGCCAGTCCTCGACCTTAATCTCCACCTCGACAACGTAAGCCTGGACATATTCGGCATCCTCCGGGTTTCCGGTAAGCTCATCCGTGGTGTACATGGCAAACCTGGTCCTGACGGTCTTTGCCTCATCCTTGATCGGCTCCTCCTTCACTCCTATAAAGGTCCCTGGAATTCTTGGCCACTTCCACATTCGGCGTGGCTTGTCAGTTCCATTAACCAGAGCCCTTATTCCGGTTGGCCCGTAGACCGCCACAACTGTGTGCGGTTCTATCCTGTTCATAAGGTATCCATCGCCAACTACATATATGGCTGCTACTCCCAGGACCGTTGAGATCAGCCACCTTCCCCACCTGGAAGGTCTTTCCTCTTCAAGCATTTAATCTCCTTTGGACATATAGGTTCGGTTTACTTTACCTACAAAAAATATAATAGATACAAAAGATGATGTCAAAAATTGATTTTTTAAATTGATGGGGAGCAGCGAAATACTCGCAAGGATGGTCTTTTCCTCAAGAAAACGACACTTGAGAGGGTCATTCCGAAGGAATGGGCGAAAGCCTATCTTTCCCCCCTCAACGCTTCGCTGCTCCCCCCTTCATTAAACAAATGTATTCCTATACTTCAAGTAATATTTTAACTTTCTTTTAATGGGGAAAAAGCTACCTTCCCACGGGCTAAAGGACCAGCGAGATAAATCTGTCCTTTGCCAGTTACCGGCTCGTGCGTTCCATCAAACTTTGGATCAACATACCGGATAAACCAGTCCTCGAGCATTGCCTTAAGGGAGGAGACTATCTTCCTTCTGGCAGGATCATCGATGAGATTGGTATGCTCGTCAGGATCGTTTCGTAGGTCATAAAGCTCGTGTGGACCGTAAGGATATCGATGCACATATTTCCATTCCCTCGTCCTTATCATTCTCACGGGACCGTATTCTCCGTAGACGACCACATACTCCCGTGTATCTTTCTTCTTTCCCAAAAGAGCTGGCAGAAAGCTTCTTCCGGGCATCTTCTCAGGGTCTGCATTCTCCAATCCGAGATAGTCCAACAAAGTCGGCATAAAATCATAACCGCTGATGAGATCATCGCAGACTACACCCTGTGGGATGCGACCGGGCTGACTCATTATGGCTGGCACCCGAACGGAGGTATCGTACATATTCAAGGGAAAGGTGCCGTTTCCCTTCCCCCAAAAGCCATGATGGCCACAGCTAAAGCCGTTGTCGCTGAGAAAGCATATCAGCGTATTTTCTCGCAGGTTCAGCCTCTCCAGCCTATCTATGATACGACCTACGTTCACATCCATTGCTGTTACTGCAGCAAAGTATCCCTTGAGGTTTTCTCGAAGGTTTTCCCTTACCCTCCTCGTAAGCTCTCCAGCCCAGGGATGGTCCAGCTTCTTAGGACAGGACTCAAAAGGACAGTCATCATATGAGTCCACGATTTCTTTGGGATGATTTCCAATCCACGGACTATGTGGGGCTGTATAATGTACGCTAAGGTAAAAGGGCCTTTCATCTTTTGCCCGCTCATCCAGGTAGGCTAAAGCATCGTCGGTGATCTTATCGGTGATATAACCTGGCTCAGTGATAAGTTTTCCCTCTCGGACCATCGGTGCGTTGTAATAAGGGCCGCTCCCTCTTTGATGAACATACCAGTGAGAAAAGCTTTTCTGAGGTCTGATGCTATCACCTAAGTGCCATTTCCCACTTATCCCGCATACATACCCATTTTTTGCCAGGATATCCGTGTAGGCGAGCTGCCCTGCAAGATACTCTAAGGCGTTTTCGCCCACGTTTCCCTCCCGGATCCAGTCGTGAACGCCGTGCTGGGAGGGAATGCGTCCGGTGAGAAGAGAAGCTCTTGCCGGAGAGCAAACCGGAGAGGTGCAGAAGAAGTTTTCAAACCTTACCCCGGTGGCGGCAAGCCGATCAAGGTTGGGCGTGCGGATTTCCTTATTTCCGGAGCAGCCCATGGCCCACACACCTTGATCATCGGTGAGGATGAAGACTACATTAGGCCTTCTCTTATCCCTGCTCGCCATAATCTACCTCCTTTTGCTTTTTACTTTATAAGGGGCTATTCCTTTATTGTCCTTCTTTCTCGTTCTACCTCCTCAAACCACCTTTCAAGTTCTCGCAGCATCCTTTCCACTTTGTCGGGATACTCAGGGGCAAGATCTTTCTCCTCAAAGGGGTCCTCGGCAAGGTTGAAAAGCTGAGCCGCCGGAGGGGAAGGAATTTTTCTTTCTGGTTCGGGATCTCGACAGATATCATTGAACTTTTCCGGCTCATACTTTAGTGCCCTGTCCATATCGGCATCAGCAGGACTGACAAGGAGTGTCTCGGGAATGGGTGGCCTGACAAGCTTCCAATCTCCATCTCTCATCGCGGCATTTGAGGTGAGGATGGGGGTATAGCGATTCCATTGCCAGAACCGCTTCTTTTGATACTTCTTTTTCTCCCCCTGAAGGATGGGCAGCATGTTCTGCCCGTCGAGCTTTATGTTTTTGGGAACCTTCAGACCACAAGCAGCAAGAAGGGTTGGAAACCAGTCCACAAAATGTATCATCTCATCAACATATCTTCCCCCATCAAATCCGTCAGGCCATCTTAAGATCATGGGAACCCTTATACCACCTTCATAGACATTGCCCTTGCAGCCTCTAAAATCGTAGTTAAAACGAGTGGTACACATCTGTCCCTCTCCACCGAACTGGGGTCCATTGTCGCTGGTGAAGAGGAGGATGGTATTTTTCTCCAGCTTCAAGGTCCTCAGTTCCTCGAGGATATGGCCAATTCCGCGATCCATCCTCTGAATCATCCCGTATATGAGGCACACCCCCCTGGTAAACTTTCCCTTTTCAAGGAAGGGTTTTACCTCCTCCTCAGGAACCTGTAAAGGAAAGTGTGGCGCATTATATGTCAGGTGAAGGAAAAAGGGCTCATCCTTGTGCCTCCTTAAAAACTTTATTGCTTCCTCTGTGAAGACGTCTGTGAGATATCTTCCATCAGCTTTACGAAAGACACCGTTGTAGTCGAGTCGCCATCGGTAATAATCCTGCCAGCCACCGCGAAAACCCACAAACTCATCAAAACCCCTTGCGTTGGGATGATAACGGGGATCAAGCGCACCGAGATGCCATTTTCCAATGATGCCCGTGGCATAGCCTTCTGATTTTAAGACATCGGCCAAGGTGACCTCTTTCAGCGAAAGTCTATCCAATCCTCTTCCCTCCAGGGTATCGATTGCTCCTGTCCTGTGAGGATAGCGGCCGGTGATAAGCGAGGCACGAGACGGGGCACAGACAGGGGAACCCGCATAGTGCTGGGTAAGACAAATCCCCTCCCTGGTTAGCTGATCAAGCGCAGGGGTGTGCGACAGTCCTTTGTTGAAGAGACTAAAATCTCCATAGCCCATATCATCGGCGAGGATAAAGAGGATATTCGGCCTCTTTCTCAAGCTCACTTTTTTGCTCATTTTGTTTTCCTTCAAACCTTTTATAATCCATTATAATCAATTTCAGAATATTGACAAAGTTTAAATTCAAGTTAAAATGCTCTCGTGAAACGATATACCATATCAAGTTAAAGGAGGAAATATGAAACTGTGATATCGAAAGCCGGCACAGGGAATGGGTTGGAGGCATTGCCCCTTGGCAATGATCGTCTGGGAGCAATGGTCTTTGGTGGCATTGAACATGAACGGATGCAACTCAACGAGGAAACGCTGTGGACAGCAAATCGCTGAGATTTGAAAAGACAATAGTCGGCTGCCAGCAGAACCCACTGAAAGGGGAACAGTGTCTCTCGAAGTTGAAGCGGGTCAAACATACGAAATTTTATTTTGTTAAAAGGAAACTTAGTTTACCGATTGAGGCTCACTCAGGAGGTAGAATATGGCCCTGATAAAAGAAAAGCCGAAAAAATTCATAATTTTGGGACAGGACGGAGCAATTCCTTACATAATTGAGCAAGGAATCAAGGCAGGTTACCTTAAAAACTTCAAACGTATTAAAGAGAAGGGAGTCTTCACCCCCGTACTTCCTCACCCCTCTTCCGTTACCCCAGGAAATTGGGCAGCAATTGCTACAGGTGCACCATGCGGAAAAATAGGGATTTCCGATTTTACCGTCCACATCCCTGGAGAACCTTTAAACCAGGAAAGAAACGCCTTTGATCGAAATATGTGCCAGGCGGAATTTATCTGGGATACTCTCTCCAAAAGGGGAATGAAAGTAGCTACCATAAGTTATCCCGGATCAAGGCCTCGCGGATTAGAAAGACATGTAGCCATTGGCGGAGAGGGAATGCCCTCTGAAGGACCGGGATATTGTGCATTAACCAAAGCACAGTGCTTTATCACCCCGAACATCGAATTGGCAGATCCTTACCAATGGAGAGAGCATCAAGTTATCCAGCTTAAACCTGCCAAGTCCTGGAAGAATATACCTGAGGAGATAAAGATAAAAAGAGAATTTAACTTTTCCCTCTTAAATCAAGATTATCTTTGCCTGGTCTATAGAGATAATGGAGAGGATGCGATAATCATCTCGAAAGAGAGAAATTTTAAAAACTTCCTTGCCAGAGTAAAAGAAAAACAATGGAGCTCCTGGATAAAGATAAAGCTGGCTGACACTACAGGAGCGTTTAGAATAAGACCTATAAAGATTGAGTGTGCAGAGCCTTCTCTTCAACTATATGTAAGTCCGGTAAATCGTTGCAGTAATTTCTCTGATCCTGCAGAGTATGGGGATGAGCTTACCCGCATTTTAGGAGTTTATCAGGAGCCACTCAACATCTCAGCGCTTTTAACTGGCTGGATTGATCCAGAAGGGCTTCTGGAAGAGTTTAGAGAACAAGCTATGTGGCAGGCAAGGGCAGCGGTAAAGCTGACTAAAGACATGGGTTTTACGGGGGTGTTATCCAAGTGGCATGCCTTTGACAAGTTTTATCATTTCTTCTTTCAGAAGATTGATCCTGCAGCCCCCAACTTTGATAAAGAACAGTTCGATTACTATGAGAGCATCCATAAAGAGATTCTGAGGATAGCCGATGAGATGGTTGGATATGTACTTGAGGAAAAGGAGGAACAGACTGTTCTGGTAGTTTGTTCTGACCATGGGCTTATGCCCAGTGCAAGGCACGCCTCGGTAGCTAATCTTCTGGTAAAGCATGGCTTCACTGCGCTCAAGGAGGATGAAAAGGGTAATCTCAAAATAGATTGGACGAAGACGAAAGCAGTGCTATATCCCTTTGTCCAGATCTGGATAAACCTTAAAGGACGTGACCCGGAGGGAATAGTAGAGCCAGGAGCTGAGTATGAAAGAATAAGGGAGGAGATCATCAAGCTGCTAAGAAACTGGAAGGATCCTAAAACTGGCGAGTATGTCATGTCCACTGTGTTTAAAACAGAGGATGGAGCGTTTTACGGATTAGGGGGAGAACGTGATGGAGACATAAGATTTTTCACTTCTCCCGGTTATTCAGTTACCGAGATCGCTTTCCCACTAAAGATGGGGTTTTAGTCAAGGATGTGGTAGGACCTTATCTGGGAGATCATGGTTCCTCAGAGCCCACTGCCAGGTTTGGAAGAGGATCAGAGACAGCC